>CAYQQX010000192.1:0-8062 GCA_964419495.1 uncultured Anaerolineales bacterium | reverse complement strand
TCTACCGATTCTTCCAGACCATTTCAAAAATGGGATCTTATTTTTGCACACCTCCGTAGTAACACCACCGAAGAACGATCGATGGCTGAGCTCAAGGAAACAGGAACAGGTCTGCCAGAAGGCATCTGGCGAGAACTCAGACTGATCTGCGGGTAAGGATCATTGGTTTCCCCGAAGTTCCTCATGATGACGCAGCGACAGCACTTTATCGGCGATTTGACGGAAGTTTATCAGCGCTGATTCCCCACATACAAGGCGCGCCTGGGGGGACTCGAACCCACAGCCTGCGGTTTAGAAGACCGCTGCTCTGTCCAATTGAGCTACAGGCGCAATATGAAATACCCTACAGGCCTGGGCCGTATTGGTCAACGACGCATATCAAATTACGTCGATTTTATGGAACAATGGTGATGATCATGATCTACAAAGCTGGCCTATGAAATTCTGACCAATGCTGGAAAATATAGCTTAGCTCACCAAAGTGCTGGTGGGGATGCCCTCACCCCAGGCGCGTCTGGTAGAATTTTTGTGAGGATAAGATGACCAAATACGAACAATGTAACTGCAAATCAGGATGCCAGAATAACCGCTGTTCCTGCTTTAAAAATAATGAGCCATGCGATGAAAATTGCGGCTGTATTGACTGCCACAACCCGCTCAATGGTGTGAATGTAGAGAATCTATCCATCTGCACCATCCAGAACATTCAGGCATATCAAGCCCTCTCGGCGAAAGATTTAGCAGTCGCCTATGATTTGCCCTGTGGGCACGAAAGCGTCCCCCTGGAGAAGCTGTTGAAAGCTTACGAATGTAGTCAATGTGGTGAGGCCTATTGGTTCTCCTTTTGCTAGGGAAGCGTAGCGCAAGATAGCTGCACCTGGCATTGCGAAGTGTGCAGAAAATGCCAGGATAGGCGAGTGTGGCACTGCGAACGGTGTAATCAATGTACCTATGGCCTCTCTTTGCCCTGCGAACGCTGCGGGGAAGATGAAGACGAAGAAAGTGATGCTGATTTCCAGAACCGGATGAATGAGTTGGTTGAACGGTATAAGCAGATTGTCTCTGATTCAGGAGATAACGCATAAAAGGCATAGCTACCCAGTAAATTTTGTCCCCGTCTTTCGTAAAGAGTCCCTACGCAATACGGAATACGCAGTAAGAAAGGAGCAGTCCCAAAATGTCACCATGGGTATTCGATCCAAACAGCGGAGGGGTGAAGATTCCGGAAACGGTCAAGCGCCGTACCGAGGCGTTTATCCGCAGCTACGCTGAGAAGCATTTCGCCGGCCGTTACACCCGGCTGGATATCCGCTTCCGGAGTCAATTTTGCTACATAGATGCCTACACAGAACCAGCGCCGCCGGGACCAGATTTTCCCCCGCCCAATTGGCCCGAGAGTCGTGAAGAATTCATGGAACGATTGCGGAATACACCCACCCATCTCTGCCGGTTGCGTTACTTTGGGGACGACGACCGTTGGGGATATGCTCATTACAGTTACGCCCAGGAAAAATACGAGTTGTCAGTTTATCTGTCTGGCGAGTTTCATGGCCGTGCCGTGGATGCTTTCCAGGAGTCGGCTGAATTGTATCTTTCCGCATGATCGTCATTCACAGCCACTGGCTGCTTCCCATTCAACCTGGAGAGAAAGGCCGCCTCATCCTTTGGGCGGAGACATCCACAGGAAAGCTGACCAAACCCCGCGGGCGTCCGCGCCTCCCCGCCCACGCCTTCGTCTTACCCCCCGGTGAGTTAGTCAAAACCATCCAACCCTTCGTTTCATCGATAGATGGAACATCCGCTCCCTTCACCATCATCCTGCCAGCCATCAAAAACACACCCATTCCATCCCCAGGGCTGGTACACGAATGGGATGAATTCCACACCGCCGCGCCCACCGGCTTGCGGCGCTTCAAACTGGAAGGGCTTTCCCTGGAACCAGCCGCTGCCCTGCACTTCTTGAACAGCCTCCCCACCCCCGCTGATCTGCCGCCTCACCTGGCCTTCGGGGATGATCTGCGCTTTTGGATCACCGCCGGCCAACTGGCCCTGGAGATGCTGGCTGCCCAACGCTATATCCCCGCCATCGAACATGTGGACGTGCAAACCTTCCGCGCCCGCTGGCGGCCCATCTTCGACCGCCCCGATGATGCCACGCGCCTCGCCCAACTGCTGCGCGCCATGCCCCCGGCTGCCCGGGCCTGCCTGCCCATCGAGCTGACCGGCGACCTCGACCCGCCTCCTGCCCACCGCCTGCTGGAAGACTTTCTGACCACAGTCGTAGACGCCGCCGTGCGCGATTGGCACGGCTCACACTGGCAGCCCCAAAGCGGCGATGATGTGGCCATCTCCTGGCTCAATGCCCTATTTGCCGCCGACCCCACGATCACCGGCCCCTATTTCAGCCTCAGCAGCCTCAACAAAGGCCACAAAACCTGGGTACGCCAGTTGCACGCCGCCGGGGATGGAAACTTCCGGGCCTGCTTGCGTTTAGGCGTACCCGAAACCCCCGACCAGCCCTGGCCGCTCGACTTCCTGCTCCAAGCCAGTGACGACCCCAGCCTGCTGGTCGAGGCCCAAACCGTGTGGAAATCCAGCGGCCGCACCTTCGAATATTTAGACCGGCGTTTCGACAACCCCCAGGAACGGCTATTGACGGCACTGGGATACGCCGTCCGCTTCTTCCCGCCCCTCGAGCGCAGCCTGAAAAAACGCCGTCCCACCAGCGCTGAACTGAACACCACCGAAGCCTACACCTTCCTGCGGGAGACTGCGCCCCTGCTGGAGCAAAGCGGCTTTGGCCTGCTGACGCCGCCCTGGTGGAATAAACGCGGCACCCGCCTGGGAGCGCGGCTCAAGCTGAAGACCGACCCCAAACCACCCGACGTTTCCAGCGGGTTGCTCAGCCTGGAAAACCTGGTCAGCTATAATTGGGAGATCGTCCTGGGGGATCAGACCCTCAGCCAGGATGAGTTCGCCTCCCTGGTGGAACTCAAAATGCCCCTGATCCAGGTGCGCGGCCAGTGGGTGGCCCTCAATCCCGAGGAAATCGAAGCAGCCATCCGTTTTTGGGAGCAGCGCCAGGCCGAGAGCCAGATGAGCGTGTTGGACGCCATGGTGTGGGGACTGAGTGAAGAAGGTGAGATGGACGGGCTGCGCGTGGACAATGTGGATGTGACTGGCTGGTTAGGGGAATTGCTGACTCAGTTGAAGGGGGGCGCCATTTTCGAAGAATTACCTCAGCCCGGGGGCTTATCCGGTCAACTGCGCCCCTACCAGGAGCGCGGCTTCTCCTGGCTGGCCTTCATGCGCCGTTGGGGGTTGGGCGCCTGTCTGGCCGATGATATGGGCCTGGGCAAGACCATCCAGGCCATTGCCATTTTCCTGTACGAACGCAGCCAGACTGAACCAACACAATCCAGGCCAAAAGGGCTGCCATCCCTGGTGATCTGCCCGACTTCGGTAGCCGGTAACTGGCAGCGGGAGATCGCCCGTTTCGCTCCGCAATTGCGCACCCTGATCCATCATGGGGCTGAGCGTGCCGCTGGAGAAAAGTTCATCGGGCAAACTGGAGAACACGATGTGATCATCACCAGCTACGGGCTGGCCCGCCGGGATGGAAACCTGCTGTCCGAAGTAGACTGGGGAACGTTGGTATTGGACGAAGCCCAGAATATCAAAAATCCATCCGCCAAGCAAACCCAGGCCATCCGCCGTATCCCGGCAGCCTTCCGCCTGGCGATGACGGGTACACCGGTGGAAAATCGGCTGTCCGAGTTGTGGTCCATCATGCACTTCCTGAACCCTGGCTATCTTGGCTCTCAAAAAGGCTTTCGAACAGATTTCTCGAAACCCATCGAGCGCTATCACGACCAGACCGCCACGCGGCATTTGCGCCAACGGGTCGGCCCCTTCATCCTGCGCCGCCTGAAAACCGACTCCACAATTATCCAGGACTTGCCTGAAAAGATGGAGATGAAAGTTTACTGCACTCTGACACCCGAACAGGCCACCCTGTACCAGGCCGTTGTCGAGGATTCGTTGAAGCAGTTGGAAGCCGCCGAAGAGGAAGGCGACGATATGCAGCGCCGCGGCCTGGTGTTGAGCACTCTGATGAAGCTCAAGCAAGTTTGCAACCACCCCGCTCAATTCTTGTCTGATGGCTCGGAGTTACCTGCCCGCAGCGGCAAGCTGATCCGCCTGACCGAGATGCTGGAGGAAGTCTTGAGCGTCGATGACCGCGCCCTGGTGTTCAGCCAATTCTCCAGCATGGGAGAGATGCTCAAAACCTACATGCAAGAAACCTTCGGACGTGAAGTGCTCTTTTTGCACGGCGGCACACCCCGTAAAGTGCGAGAAAGGATGGTCGAACGTTTCCAGTCTGATGGACGCTCCGGCCCGCCCATCTTCATCCTCTCGCTCAAAGCGGGCGGCGTGGGACTCAACCTGACGGCAGCCAACCACGTTTTCCATTTCGACCGCTGGTGGAATCCGGCCGTGGAGCAGCAGGCCACCGACCGCGCTTTCCGCATCGGTCAGACCCGGGACGTACAGATTCATAAGTACATCTGCGGGGGCACCCTGGAAGAGAATATTGACCAGTTGATCGAGAGCAAAAAGGCTTTGGCGGAGAGTGTGGTCGCTTCCGGAGAAAGCTGGCTGACCGAACTCTCCACCGATGAGCTGCGACAGATTTTGACGCTACGGAGTTCCAAGGTTTAATTATTCCAACCTGTAATGCGTATTGCGTAGAGAAGCCTTTACGAAATACGCATTACGAAACACGGAGAAAATCTATGTCCTGGTGGCAAGATTATGAACGAACCCGGCCCCGAGATGTCGAGGGAGGCATCAAGGCCCGCAGCAAACGCGGCGCCATCGGCGCAAGCTGGTGGGCGCAGCGCTGGACCGATGCCTTGCGCAGGATTATGGACTCAGGCCGTCTGAGCCGGGGCCGCACATACGCCCGACGCGGCCAGGTGATGAATATCGACGAAAAGGATGGGACGATTACCGCTCGCGTCCAGGGATCACGTCGCAGTCCCTACAAAGTGAGCATTCAGGTGAAACCGCTGCCCGATAAAACCTGGGAGAACGTCTTGGATGTACTCGCCGATCAGGCCATTTTCACCGCCCAATTGCTAGCCGGGGAGATGCCTGCCGATATCGAAGAAGCCTTCTCCGCTGCCGGCAGCAGTATCTTTCCGACCTCCAGCCGCCAATTAGAAACAGACTGCTCCTGCCCAGACTGGGCCAATCCCTGCAAACACATCGCCGCGGTCTACTTTTTGATGGGAGAAGCCTTCGATGATGATCCTTTCATGCTCTTTCGTCTTCGGGGGCGCACCCAGGAGCAAATCCTGACGGAGTTGCGCGCCAGGCGAGCAGAAGGAGATGAAGAAACCGGTCCCGATCTCACCCTGCTTCCTACTGAGGAGAATGCCCCCACGCCATTGTCCAAAGATGTACTCACCTTTTGGGGGTTAGGAGCCTCTCTTGCCGATTTCCAGGTGCAGCCTAAATCACCGGATGTCAGGTTGGGCTTGCTCCAACGTTTGGGGCAGCCTTCCTTTGCTGCTGCCAATCTGAAAACTCTCCTTGGCACGGCTTATGACCACGTTACCACATCGGCCGAGAAGGTGGCTTATGGGGAGGCGAACGTAAAAGAATAAGCCGAGGAAAATCACTATAACTCCGAGAGCATCTGATGTCTTCTACTTTTTCTTCTGCGGAATAGTGACAGTGAATCTACCTCTAACCCAGTAGCATCTCGAATTGCCATCGGAGCATTCGGATGAGGACAAGGACTTTACCTGAAGCATGGAAATATCCAATTAATGGACAGCCCGCCGGTGAAGGCGGGCGTCGGCCCGAAGATGCTATCTTCGGGGGGTGTTTTATTTCACAGTTTGCTATTCTTCCGTCCGCTCTACATCGCGCCCTACATCCCAAACAGCCTCAGGGTTCTTGGCTGCCACTTGTAACAACGCGTGCCGGGCCTCTTGGATTTCTGCGTCCCTGCTCCCAATTCTGTAGAGTCCGGACGCTGATCCCCAGAAGCGCTGAAAATTGGCTTTGGGAGAGATCGAAACTTTCACAGATTTGTTTCACATCAGGGGCGCTCCTTTCAAAGGCGCCCGCCGGGGCAGTTTCACCCCGCAAAATCGCTCCACCCTCCCGTACGCTTTCCATCAGCTCTGCAAACATCTCATCTTTCATGGATATTCCTCATCTGAAAGCAACTTCACAACTTGACGGGTAAATACACTGGTTTTGACGATATTCCCTGGATCCTCTCAGGCCAGGATTTTATACGCCATTCGTGTGTGAAAAAACCTCGATATTACTCGATCTCTCCAACGCTCTTTAGAGCCCGCTGGTAGAGTTTATCATCTATCCAAAACCCCCCCTCTCGTAAATGCTCCATTTTCTGACGCAATGATGTGATATTCCCCTGCAATTTAGCGCGGATCAACAAGCCGACCACGCCCGTCTTCTGCAAATGATATAGTTCTGCAACGTTTCGGCTTCTGTTTCATCCAATAGAACCAAATCTGCACCCAACTCTATGGCCAGGGCTATGGCTTCTGCTTCTCCTTCGTGTAGTTCTTGTTTTAAAAGACGAAGTAGAGTTTGATCGCCTGGTTCAACGATTTCAATCCAACCGCTATCATGCGCTTGTTGGACTTCTGCTGCACCGGAGCGCTTCTCCCCCTCAAGAACAACTTCTCGCCAAACCGCTATTGGCAAGATGATGTTGTCGTAGAAATCTCGAAGTAAGTCTAATTTTCCGATCGCAGTCAAATGGATCAGCGTCGAAGCATCACTGATGACTTTGGGCATATTGGATATCTTCTTCCAGATCATCTTCGGAATAGTGACGGGGAATCCGCCTCTGACCAAGTAGCATTTCGAACTGCCAACGGGTCATTTGAGCTAGGACACGGGCTTTACCCGAAGAAAGTACACCGCGCTTGTACAAAGCCAGGGCTAACTCTTGCCTTAGCTCCTTCTCAATCTCGTCGGGGGGGAACTTCACAGATTCCAGGACATCTTCTGGAATCTCTAACAATAAAGTCTTAGCCATCTGAACTTCTCCTTCTAAAGAAGCAGTTGATCTTTAGATCAATTCTACATCACCAATATTATACCAATGCTAATAGCAATTAGGATACTTTTCAAAACCCAAGATGATGGAGCCATTATGTAATCTAATATCCCCGTTTGATTTTTTAATTCCGGTGACTTAGGGGGGGAAATTGAAGAGGAAAACATCGACTGTGACACCCGTTGCACGTCAACAAAAAAGCTTGCCGAAAAGGCAAGCCAATTACCCCCTGGCTGTCTTGACAGTATGAGGCAAGGTAATATAATCAGGGCTGAAAATCCAGGAGTAAGGAGCAGGAAATGGAGAAGCAGCCCCGACATCGACCCAAGCGAGAGTTTCCAGACGCAGAACGGATCATAGTAGAGTGTGATCTGGAAGAATGTCCGCATTGTGGGGAGAACCTAGAAAACCGAAAGCCATGGCATATGCGGAAAACAGTGCAGACGCTGGATGGTCCCAAATTTGTGGCCGGGAAGAGTAAGACATGTAAAAATCCGAGTTGTTCGCACGCTGGGAAGAACTATTATGCCAATCGAGTACTGCTGATCAGCTTACCGAAAAGCACCTACGGTTTAGATGTGCTGGCCTACATTGGATGGCGTCACGAGCATGAACACAAGCAGTTAGTGGAAATCCAGCGGGAACTGAACGAAGGGGGGATACTGGTCAACGAGCGCAACGTGGGGAAACTATATCGACAGTTCCTGGCGCTGCTGGGGGCGATGAGTGAACAGACCGAACAGAAGCTGCAAGAAACGATCAGAGAGCACGGCGGTTTGATCTTTGGGCTGGATGGATTGCAGCCTGAAGGATATGGAACGTTGCTGTATGTGCTCTACGAAGTCTTGAGTGGGACACCGATAGCAGCAGTGCAAATGGAACATGCGACGACAGAGAAATTGGGCATGGTTCAATTTGAACTAAACAGCACCTTTACAAAATAAAAGGAGCAAG
>CAYQQX010000191.1:0-8148 GCA_964419495.1 uncultured Anaerolineales bacterium | reverse complement strand
CTAATATCGGGTAAGTTAATGGTGACATGAAAGCCTCCTCGAAAAGCATACGTTTAATTTCTATCTAAATTGCCGGTGTGGTTTTTCTTCATCTGCACCACCAGCCAAAATCCACCTGGTGAGACGAGTATAGATCACAGCCGCCAGGATGATCACTACGATTACGACGATACCGCCGGGACCAGATGCAGTAAAAAAATCTGTAACCAACTCGCCAATATGTATTTTTAATCTCCAGATTTAGGCTTGAATCCAGATCCAAATTTGGCCCCAAACTTGAAGAGGCGCTCGCGGGCCATATCCATTTCAGATTCCGCTTCCAACGATTCTGCGGTCTCCCAAAGTGGCACAATAGGAAAGAAGCGGGTGAAGACTGAATAGAGCAGAATCATCCCCGCGAATAGTGAGATCGTGATTGCCCATTCGATCCAGGTGGGGGTGTAAGCGCCTTGAGCTAACTCATATAATAATCGCGGGCGGGTTTCCGTTGGAATTATGACAACATAACGCTCAAGCCACATTCCGATATTAACCAGTACCGCAGCGGTCACCATCCAGCCGATTCTGTCTTTTCCGCGAAAGATAAATATCAACAGTGGAATTGCGAACACCATGATGGTCATAAGCCAGAAGATAGACGCAAAATCACCTGTGAATTTCTGCCAAAAAACTTCCATCTCTTCAGGTATATTTCCATAAAAGACCGATAAATATTCGGCGATCATCATATAAATCCAGCCCAGGGCAAAGACGATGAGCAGCTTGCGCAAGGAATTGAAAAGACTGATGGGAAAGGCATCCTTCAGTTTGTAAATCTTGCGTAATATCGCCAGCACGATCACGACGGCTGATGTGCCCGAAAAAATAGCGCCTAACAAAAAGAAAGGCCCGATGATGGTGGTGTGCCAGCCGGGTTGAATGGTCATACCAAATACCCAGGAGACCACCGTGTACACGGTAACGACCAATAAAGACATAAAAATTGCCATACCATCCAGCACCCGCTCCAGGCGATGATATTGCTCCGGGCGACCCTCCCAGCCCAAAGCCAGGATGCGGTACATCTTGCGCTGCCAAACTGGGGTATCCGTCAACCGGTCTCGGCAGAGAGCGATATCCGGCAACAGGGAAAGATAGAAAAAGACCACGCTCGAAAAGAAATATAGCGAAACGGCAGTTAAATCCCACAACAGCGGAGATTGGAAGCGGCCGTAAATGATCATATTGAGCAATCGCTCTGGACGGCCCATATCGATGACGATGCTGGCCGCTCCGAAGGGCAGGCTGAAGAGCGTGATAGCTTCAGCAGCACGGGTAAGAGGTTTGCGCCACTCGGCGCCAGCCAGTCGCAAAATTGCCGAGATGAAAGTCCCCGAGTGTGCCAGGCCAATGAAAAAGACGAAATTGGTCAGATAGACACCCCAATAAACTGGACGGTTCATGCCGGTCACGCCCAGGCCGCTAATATATTGATAAACCCAGGCGTAAAAACCCAAACCGATCAACGCCAGCAAAACAATCCACAAGGTTCTATCCTGCACTGTCACACCCCTTAAAGGCGTCATGACCGCATCTTCATGTTTATTTGGTGGATGGAAGGTGCTCTCACGGCGCATAACTTATCCTTCGTGCAGGTAGATGGTTTTGGGATGTGTGCCGGCTTCTTCGAGCAGTCGGAAAGCCCGGCGGCTCTGGGCAAGCTGAGAGACCGTGGAATTAGGGTCGTCCAGGTCGCCAAAGAAGCGTGCTTTTCCGGTACAAGTCTGCACACAGGCAGGTACGTATTCGTCTGGGCGGAACTTGCGCCTCTCGGCTGCAGCTCGCTCACGGGCTTTGTGTAGACGATGGATGCAGTAGGTGCATTTTTCAACTACCCCTTTAGGGCGGATTGCCGGTCCTTCGAGATCCCCATCCCCAGAAACTCTGTCAGGGTTCAGGTGACGCTCCAGACCCTGCTCCCAGTCGGGAGCGTACCAGTTGAAATAGCGCACCCCGTAAGGGCAAGCTACCGTGCAAAAACGGCAGCCGATACAGCGAGCGTAATTCTGTCGCACAATGCCCTCGCCATCTTTGTAGGTTGCTTCAACCGGGCAAACTTTGACACAGGGTGGATCTTCGCAGTGCATACATGGACGGGTTAGGAATTTAGCTTGCCCGCTAGCAATGGTACCTTCTTCCTCTGCGCGCAAAGGAAACACATCGTTCCATAAAATGGATCTCCCTAAGGCAGATTCGGCGGGAGAAACTACCGGGGTGTTGTTCTCCATCCGGCAGGCGATACTGCATCCCTGGCAGGCTACACATTTATCGAGGTCGATCACCATTGACCATTTGGGCATTATGCTTTCCTTATGTTGTCCTTATGCTTTGTATACTTTTACGCGAGTATTAGTAAAAGCTGCTAGCCCGGTAAAGGGCTCGGTAGCCGGGTTGAGAATTTCGAGGCCGTTGACGCCGCGGTCTTTGGCCCAGCGACCAACCGCATGGTGCCCCTGGTTGTGAGGCAGATTGACCACTTCCTGGCGCAATCCTTCAACCAGGCGTAGTTTGGTTTTAATCCGTCCAAAGGGGCTCTCCACCCAAACTTCGTCTTTGTTGTGTAAACCTAATTCATGGGCTGCCTCAGGATTCATCTCCACCCAACTATCCCAGCGCTCGCCAACTGTCATACCGCTGATTTCTTGCAGCGAGGGCATATTAGCTGTCGCGCTGTAAGGCCCCAGACTCATCAACGTGACAACATTGAGCACAAATGGAAAACTTTGCGCTTCCCCAATATACTCAACCGGTGTATAGTGCGGCATATAGAGCGCATCCCCTGAAACACCAGCTCCCAGTGAATCCAATTCTTCCTTGCTCAAATCCGCCAACAGGCAGACCAGTTCCCGGCTGTAAAAGTCGAAACGTCCATCTCGGGAGGCAAATTGGCGGTCTCTGCCGACAACTTCGTTGATCCACCGCTTGCTGCCCCTGCGTTGGAAACGGTACCCTGGGATCAACCAAATTCCCAGGTTTTTAAAGGTCTCCCAATCAGTACCAATATCACTTAGGCGGAATTGCAATAATTCTTCGTAACTCTCCCATGGGAAAGCACATGCAACGGGTTCATCGATTAATTTAGCAACCTGGAGTAGGAAATCCCCGGTATTCATCGTATCATGCAGCGGCTCGACCACTGGTTGACGTAGGGCAACGCCTGGATAGCCCAGAGCTTCGATATAGTCATCTTGCCAGCGTTCCAAAAAGATCGGTTCGGGCAACACCAAATCGGCATATTGGGCCGATTCGTCCATCAGGCTGGAAAACGAAACAATGAAAGGAATTTGTTTGAAGGCCTCAATGAATTTCTCCCCCCCAGGTGTCTCATAGAGCGGGTTGGCGTCGTAGAGAAAGAGCATATCCAGTGGGTACCCATCCAGCACGCGGTCTGCAACAGCCTGGTATGCATGACGCCCCACCGGGATTCGGGTGCCAACGCCATCGGCACGTTCTACGCTGCGTCCATCTTCAGCTATGTGATCATCGGGGAGCGCAGGCCACTCGTTACAGGGCATATAGCGTTGGGTCAATACGCCGCCGGTTTTTTCGAGGCTCCCGACCAGCGCATTGAGACAATTAATCGCCATTGCGGCTGAGATGCCCCCAAAGCTTCCGTTGAGTAATCCGCCTTTACCAGGCAGGATAGCAACTGCAGGAGGGTTTCCAGCAAACTCCCCTGCGATACGCGAAATGATTGTGGCGGGTACACCAGCGATTTGTTCCACACGCCGCGGGTCGAAGTTTTCCAACACGTAGGATTTAAAGCCCTTGTGTGACTTCCCTTCGTTGTCGGTAAAATCTTCGAAGCCATAAGCGTAATTGAGCACGAAATCTGAGTCAAACTGGCCAGTTTTGATGATCACATGGGCGATAGCCAGGGCTAGGGCTGCATCGGTGCCAGGCGCAATAGGGATCCATTCATCGGCTTTCGCACCGGTGACTCCTTGCCTGGGATCGAACACAACTACCTTGCCACGTTCGGCGCGGCCACGGCGCATATAGGATATCCCCGAAACCATGCGCTGGGGTGAGCGCCCCGCTTCCAGCATATTGGCTCCAAAGCTCAACACATAATGCGCGTTTTCAAGATCATAAGCTGGGAGATCGTAGATCCCCTGGGTCAGCAACGTCCCCAACTTGGCAGCTTCGATATTGAGGCTATCATGGGAAATGGCATTGGGCGAACCGATGGCTGTCATGAAACGTTCCAGGAAAGCGCGCATCTGTCCGCGCACTTCCCCATAAAGAACAGCAGCCCTTTCAGGGTGACCAGCAGCCCGAAGGTCGTTCAGTTTTTCTGCAACGATCTGGATGGCTTCATCCCAGGTTATGGATTCCCAATGATCATCCCCACGCTCGCCAACACGGCGCAGGGGACCCGTCAGCCTGTCAGGATTGTAGAGCAGCTCCGGGGCAGCCTGCCCTTTGGGGCAAAGCGCGCCCTGATTAATCGGGTGCATGGGACTGCCCTCGACCTTGACCAAATCACCATTGACGATTCTAGCCAACATGCCGCACCCGCTGGGACACAACAGGCAAACGGTTGGAATGATCTCTTCGACAAAGGGCTGGTTATCTAATTGACCAGAGTTTTCCTTGGCCAATGTTTTTGCCAAAGCTCTTGCAGAGCCCAAAAATGCTGCGCTCCCAGCTACTCCAGCGGATACCTTGAGAAATTCGCGTCGTGTGAAGGATTGATGCCTGGTCATGCTAGTTTCCTCCACAATTTGCTGATTTAGTATTCGACATGCAGCCTTGTTCTTGGGGAGGAAGAGGATAGCTGGCTGGCAATGGTTCAATCTTGCCAGATGCAATTCCTACAACAAAGGTCACAATGGCTTCTAGCTGCTCATCGGTAAATCGCCCATCAAAGCCGGGCATACCGCTGCGCTCCCGACCACGCAATATCGTAGACTGGATTTTCGATTTCCGGACTCCTGATAGCGTGATAGCATTCCCAAATAAACCTTCGCCAAAGGCACCATGGCAACCTGCGCAGGCAATATCATAAAGTTCCGCGCCATCATCTACCCCCTGAGCAACAAGCACATTGCCTAGATCAGGCACAAGATCGGGCTTCCCTTGGGCTGACCACAAAATACCGCGCAGCGTGCGCGGCCCGCCGCCGCCGGGATTGACATGACAGACTGCGCAGGATTCGTCCGTGCGTTCCGCATATTCAGGGAGCGCGTGCGCCGGGCTTTCACCAACTAAGATACCAGTAGCAATAAAAATGAAAATGCCAATAAATGCTAAGGCAAATATATGCAGAGATCGTTGCAAATGGGGGCTCATTAGAGATTCTCGGTGGATACCCCTTCGGGGGTTCGTTCTACGATGGAGGAACCACTATTCGAGTATGGAGTTGGTAACCTGAGGCCACCAACTCCATAATGTGAGGTTATCTATTCCCCAAGAGTTTGGATGTAAGCTAGAACATCAGCCAGATCTTGCCAGGTCCAACCCAGGTTCAATCCGGAGGGCATGTTCTCGGCAGGTTGGCCGTTGGCCGCTTTATGCAGAGTTTCCCAAGGGTTACCCAAGGCAAGGTCGCCCAGGTACTCAGGGTCGCTCTCGTCACCGAAAGCAATACCCTTACCGTCGTCACCGTGGCAGCGGGCACAGCCAATTTCGTAGAAACCCTGTCCGGCATCAGCGTCGCCATTGACAGTCTTGTCATCATTGACGTATTCGGTCATGTCAATTGCGTTGGTCTGTAGGAAGGCAACCATCATTTCGGTGGCCGCTTCATCGAAATAAGCGGAGAAGTCGTGATCAGCATTAGCAGAGCCATCCAGCCAGGCTGCGATCTCTTCAGCTGTCATACTGGCAGCGCCCAAGACACCAACGAAGCCAGTGAAGTGAGACCCGGAACTATAAGCGCCTTCAGCACCGCGATAATCCCAACCGTGGCATTCTTTACATCGCCAGGTGGAGTCGCCATCACGTTCATTCGTTGATTGGGTTGCCCAGAGAGGCTGATCGCCTTCGGGGGCATCCATGCCCATGGCTTTCCAATACTTATCGTAGAGCAAGCCGCCTTGGGTAGCCAGGTTAGTGTTAGGAAGAGTTTGAGAATACGCCAACACTGAAGTCTGCTCATCACCTGTCCAACCAGCATCGAGCGCGGGGGGCATATCGGCCTCAGTCGGTTGACCAAAGCGCATCTTATGATAGAACTCCCAAGGGTTACCATTTGCAATAGCGGCAATCGTTTCAGTCTTGGTTACATTAGCCTTGAAGTCGATGGCGGTCCCGAAGGGACCGTGGCAGTCGCTACAGCTCTCTTGGTACAGTTCTTCACCAAGAGCAAGATCACCGCCGATGGCCATCTTATCCGCATCGATCACCTCGGCATAGTCGATGATTTCTTCAGCGATAAAGAGAGCAATATCCGTAAGGGCTTGCTCATCCATCACTGTTGAGAAATCATGATCAGGGTTGGTAGCACCTTGCAGGGCAGCTAGTATTTCGTTGGCATCGCCGCCAGCCATCTGGATCACGCCTATGAAGCCGGTCATGTGCGAGCCGCTGCCATAAGCACCCTCTACGCCTTTGTAATCCCAGCCATGGCATTCCTTACATCGCCAAGTATCCTTACCGCTGCGGGTGTTGCTATCCTGAGCAGCCCACAGGGGGTGATCATCTTCGGGAGCATCTAGACCCAGAGGTGTCCACCACTTATCATAGAGCAAACCGCCACGCAGCGAGTCGCCAAAAAGTTCAGCAGCGACACCTTCTGCGGGAGCCGCTACTACAGGATTTGAAAAAGCGGCTAGCCCCAAAAGCAAGAGTCCCAGCAGAATCACAAAAATGGGTAAAAATCGTTTTGACATATCTCCTCCGTTACGCAAATATGAGTTGAACTACGGATCTGTACCACAAAAAAATGTGGTATTAACCTCGCTCTCACTTTATCATAGGGGCGCGTGACAAAGATGTTCTCAATTGTCGCAAAAGGTTAAGGAAGTGTCGCAATTATGTCCTCCCTGACAAAAAACGGAGTTACTCATGTATAATGGTATTTAGACTGACTAGGTCAAGATTAAATGGTAAGTTTGGAGTGCCTTAGTGGATATTCAAAAGAATAATTTGCAGCGCAGGGTCAATACCATCCGTTTCACAATCCCCTTCATATTATTCCTGATTGTGACAACATATGAGGTTTGGGAACACTGGCTGCTAGAAGGGAAGATAGGATACGATCTTCACCTAACCTCGGAAGTTTTGTTTTTTGGGATCCTTGGTCCTGCAGCGGTCTTTATCGTGTTGTCGTACGTCACCAGCCTGCTTAAAAACCAAATAGATATCTCATCCAAACTTGAAGAATTAAACCGCAACCAGGAATCGATCATCGCCGAGCGCACAAATGCCCTTGAACTACGCAACACCGAATTAGCACAGGCCAATATCGAACTACAAGAACTGGATCAACTCAAATCGGATTTTGTTTCTTTGGTCAGCCATGAACTACGGGGACCTTTGACCACCTTGAATGGAGGACTGGAAGTTGCACTGCAAAATGTAGAAAAACTCCCCATAGAATCGCGGCACATCCTCGAAGTGATGGCTCGCGAGAGCCAACAACTTACTGATCTTGTGCAGAAAATACTGGATGTTTCCCGTTTAGAAGCTGGAAAATTAGCCCTCACCTCTGGACCTGTGGCCGTGCTGCCAATGCTGCGAAGAACAGTTGAGTTGGTATGTGAATGTGATGAGCGCCAAGTGGCATGGCAAGTTCCAGATGATCTCCCGCCTGTTTGGGCCGATGAAATCTATCTAGAAAGAATTGTGGGCAACCTCTTGAATAATGCCGCTAAATACTCTGCTCCTCAGGCACCCATAGAATTATCTGCGCAGCAGGTTAATGGCAATGTAGACATCACAGTTGCAGATTACGGCGCTGGGATTCCGGCAGAACTGCAGGAACAAATATTCGAACGATTTCACCGTCTCGAGCGGGGCGACCGTATTGAGACAAAGGGATGGGGATTGGGATTGTATTTCGCCAAAGCGTTGACCACAGCCCTGGGTGGATTCATCCGAGTGAAATCGCGGCATGGCTCATTTCGCACGATAAAAAGAGAAAAAACTGGTTGACAAATTGGC
>CAYQQX010000190.1:0-8346 GCA_964419495.1 uncultured Anaerolineales bacterium | reverse complement strand
AATAAAATCGCTCTTGGCAACATCAGCTGCTCGTACTTGTCCAAAAAGCTGCGCGTTAGCAATTGCGATGGCGGCATGATCACTCAATCGCGAGAGGAATTCCTGCATATTGGGTGCCCAGGCTTCATCTCGAAGGCTTTCTAGCAATAACACACCTATGACTTGATCTTCACGCCTAATCGGATAAACCATTTGAGAACGCATATTTTCTAGAAGGCCGCTCGGTGAGTTCGGAACCTGCAATTCTGAACGCTTGATAATTTGAGTGTCCGCATCACTAATTGCACTACTCAAAGCAGAAAAATGATCACAAGGTATGGTACTTTCTTGAAAGCTATCCAACTCTTCACCATATCCCTGCTCAGCCATAATAAGGAGACCATCTTCCTCCACAGATCCGACTAACCCAGCATCGGCGCCTGATTGGCGCATCGCCCAATCTAACGTAATTCGCATGGCGCGCTGTATATCAAGGCTGGCATTCAATTCACGATCGATGCGCTGCATGGCAGAGAGTTCTTCAACACGGGCAGCTAGTTGTTGATCAGTGAGTGTATAAAGGCGAGTGTTTTCGAGGGCAATTGCAGCCTGGCTGGCATACGCAGTGAGTAAGTCTTGGTCATCGATGGCAAATGTCGCCCCATCCCGTCTGTTGATCACTTCAATAACGCCAATAACACGATCTTGTACATTCATGGGGACAAGCAACAGATCCCGAGTCTGGAAGCCAGTTTTCTCATCAGGGACTCGCGCCCACTCTTCAGTTCGATTGACCTGGTTGACAATGGCCGGCTGCCCGGTTATCACAGCTCTTCCAACATGACCGGTACCTGGCGCCAGACGCTGACCAACCAATTCATCCGCAACGGGGCCTGCAACAACTTCGAAGATCAGTTCGTCTGTTTCTTCATCCAGCAGGAAGAGTGTACCTGCCTCACAACCAATAATGTCGATGGCGTTATCCAGAATTTGGTTCAGCAAGCTGGTCAAATCCAAAGTAGAAGTCAGACTGCGGCTAATATCATTGAGCAAACTCAACTGCCGGGCTCGGCGCTCTGTTTCCTTCAACAGACGAGTTTTGACAATCGCACCCGCCGCCTGGTCAGCTATGGCCTGCAACATATTAACTTGCTCATCGGAATATACAATCGTTGGGTCACGGCTGGCGAGACTAATACTACCAATCGTTGCCGCGCCAGCATTCAATGGCACCCCCATCCAAGCAAACAACCCTTCAACTTGCGATGCAAATCCATTCAGGCGGTTTTCACGATCATAATCATCTGCAACAATCGCCCTCTGGATGCGCACCACCTCTCGACTAAGGCTGCCGCTCTCGTCCAGAGGTCGGTTCTCATATTCTAATAAACGGATATCATCTTTCAGATAAAAAGCATACTGATATATATCTCGGCTGTCATCATGCAATAAAATCCAAAAATCTCGGATGGGGATCAAGCGATTTGTCTGGGCGTAAATGAGTTCCAAAATGTCATCAAACTGAGGGGTGATATTAATCCCTTCTGCCACTCGCATCAGCACATTCATTTCATTAACCCTGCGCTCCAATACTGATATTACTTGGGCGCGCTCGACAGTAATGGCCGATTGATCGGTCAGGGATGTCAGAAAGTCCAGGTCACTTGTGGTATATGGTTCCCCCGAACGACGCGGAGAAAGGGCCATGAAACCGATCAATTGTGACTCTCTGCCTACCAAAGGAATAAATACCTGAGCGCCCAACAGTGCAATGCGCGCCTGTTCTGGTTGCAGCGCCGATGGAAATTCCATTCCGCTGCCGATAAAAAGGAATGTATTGCTGCTGTCAAGCACCGCTGGGAGGGCGCTGCTTGATGCAAATTTTAGATCTGTTGTGAAGTTCCCGCCTTCATCAACACCAGCAACATAATATTCGCTCAATGCATCTGGCAGGAAAATATGTATCTGCTCTGGGGCCAGGGTTTCTTGGACATATTTGCGCAATAAATTTCCAATTTCGTCAATCTCTAATGCTGGGTTGAGATCACCCCCAAACATCTGTAATCTTTCTTGATAAGCCTTTTGGCCGCGAAAGAAAACATTGTCTACCAACCACTGCAAGTACATTCTTAAAGGGTTGAGGAATATTGCCAAGATGAATACCAACAACCCCAAAACGATTGGGTTATTCGGTTTAAGAGTATCGGTAAAAATCAAACTCAATCCGCTGACAATCAATCCATAACCACCCACTGCGATGACCATCAGCAAGGCGTAGATCACAATCCTACTGAGCATGTAATCAGTATTTAGCAAGCGGTACCGCAAGATCGCGTATGCAACTGCTAAGGGGAAGATTGCTAAGGGTAAAAGAAAATAGGGGGAAAAAGAAATTTCCGGGCGAGTGGCTGTTACAAAGAACCATAAAATTATTGGTGAAAATGCCAGGAATGCCCCAATCAAAACAATTCGTCCCTGCTGCTGAACAAGCGGAGATTTGGCAGTATATCTGCGATACGCAGTTACACCTAAAAAGAAAACCGCACATCCTCCCAATAAGATGTATTGTAGACGCCAAATCGGGATATATGCCTGGGGGCGAGAAACATCAAACAATGTAGGTAATGCAAAAACCAAAAGCACAAATGCCAGGATATAACCAATCCAATGCAAGTGTCTCCAACGCCTAAAACGGACCGATTCCTGTGGAAAGATAAATGCCAGGTTGAATATCGATCCAGCAACAATACCGAGATTTATCGTCCATAAATATGTCAATTGATTGGTGGTATTGACATCGAAAAGGGTAGCAATGGTAATAGCCACAGAAGCACTGAACAAAGCAAAGATGCGCCCAGATGCATCACCATAGCGCAAGCTGAACACCCACAGACCGCTTCCCAGGTAAACCACACCAATTACCCATGGGATTACCATAAAAGCGATGAGATCTAGCGTGGGAAATTTCAGCAATTTTATGAAGGAAGAAATTATTTCTCCCTCGGGGTTGATTGCAGTAATTTCAACCTGATCTCCAATTTTGTGTGAGCGTAACTCGCTAATGAAATCATCAACACTCTCAATGGGTTCCCCTTGTATGGCAATTAATTGATCCCCAAATTCAAATCCCGTTTCCTTAGCTGCCCAGGTTTCCTGACTGATAGGTTCGATAGCATTGAATAACAGACTGTGCTCAATAAACGCGCCAATGAAAGGAGTCCGATTCCACTGAAAAGCAAATAGGATCATCAATCCCAAGGCCAGCAGTGCTATAAGCTGAAAAAAGGCGATAGCAATTTGAGCCAACCGCGTGCTTCTATTTGCTCTTTCTGGGGGCTGTAAGGGAGAAATCGAAGTCATAGTTAAATTGTATGACGGTTTCGCGGGGCGTCAATGGCTCTCTTGGATATTCAATGGATCGATCACTAGGTAGTGTTGACATTTCAGACATCTTCTAGAGAAGCGAGCGCGATTCGAAAACAGCTTGTTTTAGAGAGAAATTCCCAAATGTTAACACGGCCTAATCAGTCGGCCGTAGATGCGAAAACATCGCGAGACTGTTCAACGTATGCCAAACTTTGGTGACGGAAATAGGTGTTGTACAGACTGGCATAGTGACCACCAGACTCCATCAACTTCGTATGATCACCTTCTTCAATAATGCGGCCATCTTCCAAAACCAGGATTCTATCAGCTGCCTTAACAGTAGAAAGCCGATGGGCAATCAGGATACTGGTGCTGTTCTCAAGGATCAAGTTCAGGGCTTGTTGAATTTGCCACTCGGTAAAGGGATCAATACTCGCAGTAGCCTCATCAAGAATAAAAATAACTGGGTGGTGCAAGAGCACACGCAGGAGAGAAACGAGTTGACGCTGACCCATTGAAAGACGCCCGCCGCGTTCACCAACTTGCGAATCTAGTCCATTGGGCAGCGAATCTAGCCATGCACCTCCACCAATCTGCCGTGCTGTATGTTCAATATCAGTAGAATTATTTTTGGCACAGGCATAACAAATATTCTCTGACACGGTTCCCGAAAACAAGAATGGGATTTGAGAGACAATGCCCAACTGGCTGCGATATTGATGCAAATTAAATGAACGGATGTCAAGTCCATCAATGAGGATACTACCCCCATTAAACTCATAGAACCTGGCGATCAATTTAGCAATCGAAGATTTACCCGCCCCCGTATGGCCTACTAACGCAACGCTCTCGCCGGGGCGAATATACAAGTCAAAATCATCCAATACTTGTTCTTGTTCAGTATAGCGAAAACAAACATTCTCAAAACGGATATCCCCCTTAAGGATGGGCACGTATTTTTCTGCTTCCTGCACCACAGCAGATTCTGCATCGATGAGCGCAAATGCACGCTCTGCTGCTGAAAGCCCCGACTGTACTTGAGCCCAAAAAGCCGAGAGGTTCAATACTGGGAAGAAAAAGCGATCCAAACTCATGAGGAACAAAAACCAGGCACCAACACTCACTGCTCCCTGGACTGCGGTTAAGCCTCCAAAATAAACTAATACTGCTGTAGCAATGCCTCCCAAGGCATTCAAAGAAGGGAAAACCAACGAAAGGATCATGCCTCGCTGCACATTTACTTTGAAGGATGATTGATTTGCTTCATCAAATTCAGTAAAGATCGTACCTTCCTGGCGAAAGTTCTTAGCCACAGCTATGCCGCTAACGGTTTCTTTGATGGCCGCGTTGACATTAGCCATGGCGCGCATTCCCTTACGTGTGACTGTCCGCGCTAGAGCCCTGAATCCTTTCGATGCAAAATATAGAATGGGTAAGAATCCGAACACATAAAGTGAAAGCTGCCAGGATATACTGATCAACACCCCACCCAAAATGAGCGCTTGCCCAAACTGGGAGATCAGATCAGTGATGAGTGTGACAAGTTGGCCAAATTCGCGGGTGTCTGAAGTGATGCGCGAGACGATCTTTCCGGAAGAGAATTCATCATAGAACGAAAGATCGTGTCCTGCAGAAGCCACAAAGGCATCACTGCGAATATCATAAACTACATCGCCTACAATGCGTGCCAACAATCGCCGGCGCACCCAATTTATACCCCAAGTAAAAATGCCGGCCACTAAAACTGCAATCGACAGAATAAATAACCAGCCATCATTTGGTGATTCATCAAGGATATCAACACCGCGGGACACCATAATCGGTACTGCAGCCGCAGAGGCAGCAATAGCCAATAAGAGGAAAATCACCCAAAACAATCGTTGCTTATAGGGTAGAAAATATGACCAGATCCGCAAGGTTAGCTCACGGTCGGTGTAATGTCGGTCGTATGCTTCGGTCGCTAAGCCAGAAAAGAATCCCATAATTATTTATACATCTTAGGCTGCAAATTGAGCCGTCCAAAATTGTGAGATTTCAAATACCATAGTTATGAATCTGTATCTGAAAAAATTTGTCGATACGCTTCCGAAGAAGCCAGCAGCTCTTCGTGGTTACCCATGGCAGCGATACGCCCTTGACGGAGCACGACGATCAAATCAGCCCAACGGATCTGTGATAAACGATGCGTGATGATGAATGTCGTACGACCTTCAGCTGCGGCATAAATAGCGCGCTGGATCATGTCTTCTGTAGTGCTGTCAATGGCGCTTGTTGAATCATCCAAAACGAGAATGCGCGGATCGGTGAGGAATGCTCGAGCCAATGCCAAACGCTGCCGCTGACCCCCGGAGAGAGTTGCGCCGCGCTCTCCAATGACAGTTTGATAGCCATCTTTGAAAGAGGTGATAAACTCATGCGCCTGGGCAGCCTTTGCTGCAGCCTCAATCTCAGAATCAATCGCATCAGGTTTTCCAAAGGATATGTTTTCAGCAATGGTTCTTGAGAATAAGAAAATATCTTGTTCAATGATCGATATTTGTTGGCGAAGATCTTCTAGATTCCAGTCTCGCACATCAATCCCATCAACAAAAACCTGACCTTGGCTGACATCATAGGTACGATTAATCATCTTGACCAGGGTTGTTTTCCCCGAACCCGTTTGGCCTACGATGGCGATTGTCTGCCCGGGATTTGCGGTAATGTTAATCTCACCAATAGCCGTCTCACCGGTTTCATAGGCAAAGGAAACATTCCGAAACTCAACCTGGCCTTGAATATTGTCTGAAGCTCCTCGCAAGTTCTGGTCCAAGTCTGTTTCGCGGTTGATCAGCTCTAATATGCGGCGCGCACCGGCGACGCCCATCGATACTTGAGAATAAGCAAATAAGGACACAAAGGTTGGAAACCCCAATAACAGCAACAAACCAAAGTAGGCAACGATATCTCCTAAATTGATCGAACCCAGCTGATAAAGCCAGATGGCATGAAAAAGACCGCCTGCTTGTGCAATACCCATCAACAAGAAGGGTACGAAACGCGCTTCCACATCACCTTGTTTTACAAAATAATCACGAAAACTGCGCGCATTTCCTTGGAAGAGTTCAATTTCTTGGCGTTCTTGAGCCATCCCCTTGACTGTTTCAATGCCATCCAATGCTTCAGCCAGACGCGTATTCAAGCGCCCAAACGCGTCCCGCACGCCATCGCTAATGGGGGACAACTCATGCAAATACTGCCACAACGACAGCACATAAGTAACCATATAGAACAATGGAGCCGCGATAAGGGCTGGGTGATATTGGGGGGAAAATATCAGAGGCATGATCATGAAATTGGCCGACCCAACCACCAGATTGATCCCAGGGCTGAACATGAAATTGATTTCACGAACATCATTCGTTGCTCGAGCCATAGTATCGCCAACTGGTTGCAAATTGTGGCAAGTCATGCTTTTTCCCAATAAACTGACATAAAGTTCTTCACGAATATTGCGCTCCACATTTTGGGCGATCAATTCTGCCCCAAAGTTGCGCCCAAATTGGAGAACCCCGCGCACGACCTGGGTCACAGCAATTACTAAGGAAATTTGGATTAGTGCTTTAGATGTCGCCTGGTCAATGGTAATTAGATCCAATGCCTTACCAATATAAATTGGCACCACAGATGCCAAGGCTGCATTCCCAATCGCACCGATGATCATCACAATATTTAGATGCCAGTATAGAAGCGTGTGTGAAAGGATCCATTTAACAGGACCGCTGCGGTCACTGCGTTTTCTTTTAGGTAATGTAAACTCGGCGTAAGTGGTGGTCATGGAAAAAAGGATTTGGAAATTGGATTATATTCCTGTAAATTATTCATTCTTCATCTGGGAAGGGCATCATAGCAGCGACTTCATGGGGGCCAAATTTTGGTAAATTTTCTGGTGAGACACTTTCCATTTGCTCATTCACAGGATTTATCAAATAGGCATTTTCGTCGCGGTGGAGAATTGGTATCTGACGTTTAAATTCCGTAAACATCGTCCGCATAACTTGTGCATGGTAAGCAAAGTTTTTACGCTCTTTGGGTTCCTTGGTAAACAAATAATCGTAGACTTGCACAAATTCAGCGCGGTATTCAAGAGTTACGATATCCAGATGATTGATCACCCAACAACGCTCCTCGTACTCCCAATAATATGCTAACCCTAAAAACTCGTTCTTGCTATTAATGTAAGGATAAAAAGGAAATCCCCTGCAGGTCATCGACCGAAATTCGCGCTGACATCGCAAATGACCCTGGCATTCGATCAGAATCATTCCATCGGGGGTTTCGTCTCTAAGCCGCTGTGTTTCCTTTGAATCGCCAGCTTCCCACAAATGCCAAAGTTCAGTATTCTCCTGAAGATATTGCCATTCCGCCTGATATGCCGTTGGAACAGAATGTCGCGTATCGCAACAAAAAGGAACCCCACGCTCGTTGTAAGGAGCGCATTTACTCCCACAGTCAAATTGAGCGATGGGATTGCTAAATTGGGCATATAGAGCTTGAAAATCCTCATCACGAAACTGAGATGTCATAGTGCAGGAGGATACCAGAAAATGCAGTTATTGTCTTTGATCGCACGCCCGGGAGTGGTCTAAATAATGGTGTTTTACAAAATCCAATGGAATAAGTGTCATGGCCACAGGCCCGCCTGCCCGAAGGGCCGCAAAGCGCGGCGTGAACGCAGCGACGCCATAGGCGTGCAGAGCAAGCGGAGTGAAGCATGCCCTGCGATCGAAGATCGTGTCGAAGGGAATCCCTAAAACCAAGCAATTATCAAGCAAAGCAGGATGCCTGGGATTCCTCGCTCCACTCGGAATGACAATAGAAAAGTTTGTGCCTTCTGAATAATGAACACCACGAAAATCACCACTCCCCTGCCCAGACACTATAACCAAGGAAAAATAATCGGATATAATCTGTGACTCTACTGCAGTAACTCAGGCAAAACAGAAGCGTTGAGCAACAAAAAAG
>CAYQQX010000189.1:0-8365 GCA_964419495.1 uncultured Anaerolineales bacterium | reverse complement strand
CGATTCTTCCAGACCATTTCAAAAATGGGATCTTATTTTTGCACACCTCCTATAACCCTCAAGATGTGCAAAGCTATGGCATTGATTAAGGCTGGATGTCTGCGATCGCTGCACTGAGATAAGCCCCAAACAGCACCCAAAAAGCCAACAGATATGTCCAGAACAATAACGCAGCCACAGCTCCTAAAGAGCCGTATACCAGGCTGTAGTTGATAAACCCATTACGAACATACCAGGTGAATCCAAAGGTGGTCACCACAATCGCAGTAGAAGCAAACAAGCTCCCCCAAGCCCCTTCCGCCCAACTGACGAAGGTGTTGGGAATCCACCGATAAAGAGTCAACAACGAAATGAATAGCGAGACCCACACAACAAATTGCGAGAAATAGCGCATTTGCGTCAATACTTGCGCAACGCCGTTGACTTCTTCTGGCAACAGTTTCGTCAGTGTATTTGCGGTCATCAAAAGCACCATCAGAAACACCATGACGATCAATATCAACAGAGCTATCAAACGCCGCGTAATAAATGGTCTCTGCTTGGCTGTCGCCCAGGCGCAGTTCAGATTTCTGGCCAAAATGGCGAAAATTGCCGACCCAGACCAGGCCAAAGCAATCAGGCTGAAAGATCGCACAGACCCGCGGGCGCGCAGTACCTGCTGGATATTCCTTTCGATCACTTCACCTGAAATGGGAAAGATGCCCACAAGGAAATCTAAAACTTGTGTTTGTGCTTCAGAGCTCTCCAAAAATGTTCCCCCAAAAGTCACCAACAGCAATAACAGCGGGAACATGGAGAAGAAGCCATAAAAGGCCATCCCGGCAGCGGCTTCACCTGCACGCTGCTCACTAAATCGTTCCAAACTCCTGCGAACAATGTGAAAACTATCAACAAAAAATTGAAGCAATTTTTGGAGTTGAAATCTCGATTCCGCCATATCGAATGAGGTTGGATGAAATTTTACACGAATAAAGGCGGCTCAACGAAATAGTCCATTTCGCTGCCCGCCTTTAAATTGCAGAACTTGATGATATTACTTCTTTTTGTCAGGATTTACTCTAGGCGCCATCCGGGCTAACTGCTTTTTGGATACACGGTTGGTCTTGCGGCACTTTGGACAACGCACATCATAGTGCGCTAAGTTCTGTTTCTTAACAATTTCAAGCGCTTCTGCAACCACATCGCGCCCTAAGGCTATCGGCATTTGACATTTAAAACATCGAATTTGCATGATTTAATCCTCTCAAACGGTAATGTCTTTCAGTACAAGTATACAATAACTGATGCGTTCGCGGTAGATAAGGTCAGTTGACAGTGGTCGTTGGATAGTGGTCAGTGGATAGTGGATAATTGACAGAATCCAATCTCCAATATCTAATATCCAACTTCCAAACTCCATCGCGGTTATAATTCCCCCTATGAATGAATATTACACAGGTACAGGTGATGCAGGCACAACCGGGGTTCTCGGAGGAGAGCGTCTCCCTAAGCATCACCCCCGCATTGAAGCTGTGGGAAATATCGACGAAGTTACTGCTGCCATGGGATTTGCCAGGGCAAATTGCCGCAGCGAGACTGCCGCTGAGATTATTTTGCAAGTACAGCAAGATCTTTACGCGCTGATGTCAGAAGTAGCTGCACTCCCAGAAAACGCTGAAAAGTTTAGGGAAATCGATGAAAGCAAGGTGGAATGGCTCGAGGTGAAGATCCAACAGATACAAGATAGTGTTGAGCCACCCAAAGAGTTCATCATTCCAGGCGATACGCCGAATGGAGCAGCCATCGATGTGGCGCGCACTATCGTTCGGCGCGCCGAACGGCGCGTGACTGAGTTGTATCATGATGGTGAGTTAGAAAATTTGCAAATCCTGCGCTATCTCAACCGTCTGTCGTCGTTGTGTTTCGCACTAGAACTGCTAGAAACTCAGGCTGGCGGAAAAGACAAGCCCACGTTGGTCACGGATTGATGACGGGAACACTGATCAACGTAGCAACCGTTCTCTTAGGGGGAACGCTAGGCCTAATCTTTGGCTCTCGTCTACCTGAGCGCATTCGCAAAACTGTGGTGGCTGGGCTGGGTTTATTTACGGCGGCTATCGGTGTGCAGATGTTTTTGGAAACCCAAAACCCCATCATTGTACTGGGAAGCATTTTAGTGGGGGGTATCCTTGGGGAGTGGTGGCGCATCGAGGATGGTCTGAGCAACCTGGGGGGATTTCTTGAGAGTCGCTTCACTGGAAACAAATCAGACCAACTCAAGGCCTCAGCAACACAAACGGAATCTGAATCGCGTGAACGCTTCATCCGCGGATTTTTGACCGCCTCGCTGGTATTTTGTGTTGGTCCGATGACCATTCTCGGATCCATCCAAGACGGCCTCACTGGCGACTATAGGCTGCTGGCAATCAAATCTGTATTGGATGGTTTTGCCTCGCTTGCCTTCGCATCCAGCCTGGGGATTGGGGTGCTTTTCTCTTCGTTAACCGTGTTCGTCTTCCAAGGAAGCATCAGTTTGATGGCCGCCCAGGCACAGGCAGTGATCACCCCAGCAATGATGAGTGAGATGACCGCCGCCGGGGGACTTTTGCTGATAGGATTGTCGATCAGCAGTCTGTTAGAACTCAAACCTATCCGAGTGGGGAATTTCTTGCCCGCCCTGGCGTTGGCCCCGTTATTAGTGGCACTGGTTGAATATTTGGGGTTAACTTTCTAAATTTTTGCTTGACTTCAAAAAGCAGATCATCTATAATAACGAAGTGTTACTACATAATTATATCGCTTAGATGTAGTATTACGACCTCTGATTTACATTATGTCACCCACTTCAACTTCCAGTGATGTGCTTTCTAGAGTAAGGGGTTTCTACTCATCACTTTCCTCTTCTGAGAAAAAGGTTGCTGATTTTGTTCTCGAACACCATCAGGAAACTATACGAATGACATTAGCGGACGTAGCCCAAGAATGCGGCGTCAGTGATACAACTGTCCTGCGTTTTTGTCGTTCAATCGGGTATAAACGTTGGCTGGAATTCAAAATCGATCTCACTCAAACATTGCCCAACTTACCCGAGCAAATTCTGGATGAAGTCATCGAAGGCGACTCGCCAGGGCAGATCGCCCGCAAAGTCTTCAATAGTTCTATACAGGCATTATCAGATACCATGGCCGTTATAGATGAATCCAGCTACGCACAGGCTATCAATCTCATTAATGCCGCAGACCGCATCTTGATCATCGGCGTAGGAACTTCTGGGCCAATGGCCAATGAAATGTATAACCGCTTCTTACGCCTGGGCTTGAATTGTCATGTCCAAACCGACTCTTACATTCAAGTAATGGAGAGCGCTCTGCTATCGACCCAGGATTTGGTAATTGTCATATCACAAACAGGCGATTCAGGAGATCCGCTGCGCACAACTTCTTTAGCCAAATCAAAAGGCTGTAGCGTTATCGTCATCACTGGGAATACCGCATCGAAACTTACAGATCTTGCAGATGTAGTGTTACTATCTGTGTCCCACGAGACCCGCGCCGAAACGATTGCCTCGCGCATCGCCCAATACGCTATTATTCATGCATTATATGTGGGCCTGGCCATGCAAGATGTCACCAGCACTGTTGACAAAGAAAAACTCATCTGGGACGCGATGATGAATAGGCCAGCTTTCCAAAACACGAAAAAATAAACTAGTTTGGGAGTAATCATGTCTGACCCTACTGTATCTATCAAAAATCTCAAATTCCGATATCGGGGTGAAAAGAAGATCGCCCTTGATGATATTTCCCTGGACATAAACAAGGGAGAATTCATGGTCATTATGGGTGCTAGCGAGGCAGGTAAGAGTACACTCTCTACCTGTATAAATGGCCTGATCCCCCACTATACCCGCGGGGCGATCAAGGGTGAGGTCATCGTCCAAGGAGTAAACACCCAAGAATCCAGTGTTCCACAACTTGCTGAAAATGTTGGCATTGTCTTCCAGGATTTCGAGGCCCAGTTGTTCTCAACCAATGTAGAACTTGAGGTCGCATTTGGGCCTGAGAACTTTGCTATTCCACGCGAAGAAATTGGTTTGCGCATCGAAGAGAATCTCAAGTATGTCGGGTTAGAAGATTTTCGTGATCGACCACCTTTTACTCTCTCAGGTGGGCAAAAACAAAAGCTGGCTATTGCCTCGGTCCTGGCTATGAAGCCAACCATCTTGGTGATGGATGAGCCCACCACAGACCTTGACCCTATCAGCAAACAAGGCGTCTTCGATATTACCAATCAGCTGCGCCAGCGAGACGACATTACCCTAATTGCAGTCGAGCACGAAACGGAAGAAGCACTTTATGCCGATCGAATCGCGCTGATACAAGATGGCAAGCTGGTACGAGTCGGACCAATGGAAGAAATACTGAGAGAGGTGGATCTCCTAGAAAAGCTAGGCGTCATGCCTTTAGGCATTCCAAAATTCTACAAGATGATGGGACACCCAGAATTACCTCTCACCACGGATGAAGGGTTAAAGGCTTTCGCCGAAACCGGCTGGAAAGTGGACGAATCAAAATACGCCCAAATCGTTGCGAAGGAAAAACAAGCTGCGCAGCATGATGAGCAACCCCTGCTGCAGTGCCGCAATGTAGAACACGTCTACCCCAATGGGGTCAAGGCGCTCAACGGTATCGACCTGGATATATACGAGGGGGAAATCGTTGCTATTGTAGGGCAAAATGGAAGTGGCAAGACAACCTTGGCCAAACATCTCAACGCCTTATTAATCCCCACAAACGGAGAAGTGAAAGTCAATGGCCTGGATACAGAAGAACAAGGTGTATTTAAGATCGGCCAAAAAGTGGGCTACGTCTTCCAAAATCCCGATCACCAGATCTTCTCCGAATTGGTTTACGATGAAGTTGCCTTTGGACCTCGGCTAAGGGAAATCCCCGAAGAAGAGGTCGATCAGCGGGTCAAGGAGGCACTAGAGGCTGTTGGACTGACAGGCTTCGAAGAGGAAGACCCCTTCAGTCTGACAAAGAGTGGTCGCCAACGTGTCGCTGTCGCTTCCGTCCTGGCGGTCAAACCCGACGTTTTGATCCTCGACGAACCTACAACAGGCTTGGATTATAAAGAGCAGCGCAGCATGATGGACATGGTCCGTCGCCTGAACGAACAGGGTAGCACGATCATCTTTGTCACACATCACATGTGGGTTGTTGCTGAATACGCCCACAAGGTATTTGTCATCAAAGATGGCCAAATCCTGCTTGACGGTACTACAAGAGATGTATTTGCCCAAGAAGAAACGCTCAAAGATTCCTTCTTGCGGCCACCCCACTTCGTTCAGTTCAACAATCAGTTAGGGAAAACCTTCCTGTACCCCGAAGAAATGATCAGCTGCATCAACAGGAGCTAAACAATGAATATCGATTTCTATCTCGACATTGACACCCCCATCCATCGCCTGGATGGGCGCACGAAAATATTGCTCTTCCTGTTTTCTTTCCTGGCTTTGGTGCTATTTGAAGATCCCCGATTCATCCTGCCAATTGCATTGTTAATTCTTCTGCAAAACTTTTTAGCGAGAGCATGGATCAATATTTGGCGCATTCGCATTTTGCTCACAATTCTGACAATTACCAGCGTGATCATGTGGAATGTGTTTGCCAGCGGAGAAACTCATCTGTTTTGGTTCGTCGATCTCGAATCGATGCTCTACAGCTTTGCACGCACGATGCTGATCTTATTCATGATCATCAGCGGCATGAATTTGCTCAGCACCACCCGCAACGAGGAACTGGTCCTAGGGATGATCAAACTTGGATTACCTTATAGGGTTGGCTTTGCCATATCGACCGCACTACGTATGGTTCCCACGATCTCTGGCAGCATATACACCATTTCCCAGGCGCAACGCAGCCGCGGTCTAGATCTGGAAAGCGGCAGCATCCTCGAGCGCATCCGCAAATACATCCCCTTGCTAATCCCAGTGTTCATCTCGACCATTCGTGGGACCAATGTATTCGGCATGGCACTGGAGTCGAAAGGCTTTGGTGCCAGAGAAGACCGCACTTTCTATCTCAAAATGGAAATAGCCCGCAGAGATTTCATTACGCTGGGTTTCAGTTTGGTTGTGTATATATTGTGCTTGTATCTCAATTTCCAGGATTATGGCGATATCGCCGGGTTGACAAAATTCTAGGAATACCACGTAGCCACAGAGAGTAGGATATTTTTTGAGAAAACCACCTGGCATATTTCCCCGAACTCTGTCGCGCGGTTATGGCCGTTTATCCCATTTCACATTTTTGTACAATACTAGACAAGAAGGATTCGCATGGACCCAAAAGCATTAGATGATCTACTGCCCTTCGTCCTCAAGAGAGACAACGTTGCCCGCTACGAAGATGGTGTCGTATATATCGGCGACCGGCGCAAATATCCGTTCACGGAAGAATTCCTGCGCTGTGATGATGTCGAGAGTGTGGCGCGCGCCATTGAGGATATGGTCACTCAAGGAGGCGGTCCCTGGGTAGCGGCGGTATTCGCTATGGCGATGGCAGCCAAAGAAGTCGAGGGCAAACCCCTGGATGAGGCACTTGAATACCTTCAAAAAGCCAAAACCCGTCTGACTAACACCCGCCCCACGAACACAGCCATGGCCCGGCGTCTCGATGACACATTCAAAATCGCTCAAAAAGCCGGGGATAGAGGCAAATCTATTGAAGGTGCAATATTAAAATGGATCGACAAAATTCGTGACAAAGTCTACGAAAATTACGAGTACCGCGGCCGCCTGGGAGCCAGCCTGATCGATGACGGCGATGGCATTCTCACCATGTGTTTTGCCGAGACAGCCTTCATCCTCGCCATGGCTTTTGCCCAACAGGACGGGAAAAATATCCAGGTATACACCCCGGAGACAAGACCATACCTCCAAGGCGCACGCCTCACTGCCCCCAGTCTGCATGAAGTAGGCATCTCCGTAAAAATCATCTCTGACAATATGCCCGCGCATATCATGTCTGAAGGAAAAATCCAAAAATATTTCACCGCGGCCGACTTGATCACTCTGGATGGACACGTCTGCAACAAAATCGGCACCTTCCAAAACGCCATAGCTGCACACCATCACAGCATTCCCTATTTTGTGTTCATGTGGGGGCCGGATTACGAAAGCCCCGACCGCGATTCCATTGAAATCGAAATTCGTGATCCTGCGGAAATTCGATTAGCTCGAGGTGTTCCAACCACCACAGACGAAATCCCGGCTTATTATCCCCTCTTCGATATAACGCCTCCTTATATGGTTTCTGGTGTTATAACTATGCACGGTATTTTAAGCCCGTATGATTTGAAACGTCATTTTGTCAAAGACTGATTTGACCAAGGAGCCTTAAATGCCTGTAGCAATCATCGCTGGTACCGCCATCTACGAAATACCAGGCACCACCCTCCACGAGGAGATCGTTGAGACCCCTTATGGGAGGGCACTTATCTATCGGACGAAGGGTGACATTGAAGATCTAATATTCTTAGCCCGACATGGCATTACCCACGACACCCCACCCCACAAAGTCAATTATCGTGCGAATATCAAAGCCCTGGAAATGCTTGGCGTGAACAGAGTGCTGGCTGCCAACGCGGTTGGATCGATAAATAAAGAAATCCCCCCCTTGGGAGTGGCGCTAGTGACGGATTTCCTGGATTTCACATCCAACCGTGAGAGCACGTTTTTCGATGGTGGGGATAGCGGAGTGAAACACGTCGATATGAGCATCACCTACTGCCCTGTGCTGAACAAACGACTTCTAGAGTTGGCACCCAGCTTTGAACTGGATCTACGCCCGGAGTCTGTTTACGTTAGCACCAACGGACCACGACTTGAATCGCCTGCCGAAATTCGTATGTTTAGGCAACTAGGCGGAGATATCGTTGGGATGACCGGTATACCCGAGGCAACTTTGGCCCGAGAACTAGATATTTGCTACGCTGCAGTTGCTTTTTCGGTAAACTGGGCAGCTGGCGTAGAAGAAACAATCAATTTTGTGGGAGACTCAGAGAGTTTTGATAGCTTGAAAGCCAACATACTCTCTCTTTTTATTGAAACGCTAATAACAACATCCGACGAGGATTGTTGTGACTAGGCAATAAAAAAAACTATCAAAGAAAGGAGTGTGCGACAAAAAAACATATCACCCGTAGTCATATCAGTTATCAACCAATCAAATCTTAGTGTACTGAGGAGTTAAAAATGAAAGAAGTCATTTCCATGTGGAAGAACACCAGAATGATCATTTTGGTGGCACTTTCAGCAGCTATCTACGCTGCGTTCCTGATTGCCTTTAAGGGCGGCATTGTCATCGTTCCTGGCATTACTGAG
>CAYQQX010000188.1:0-8477 GCA_964419495.1 uncultured Anaerolineales bacterium | reverse complement strand
AAGAAAATCTCATGCGCTTGCTTTTGTTTGTCTTGTTAATAGTACATTTGTTCGAATTATCGATAATTGTCAGGAGGCTCACGCGTGGAAACTAAGGGGCTTAAATCACTACGGATTGGGTTAGCTTCACCAGAGACGATTCGTAGCTGGTCTTATGGTGAGGTTCTCAAACCCGAAACCATCAACTACAGGCGATTACGCCCAGAGAAAGACGGTTTATTCTGTGAGGCAATCTTTGGCCCACAGCGAGATTGGCAGTGTTATTGCGGAAAATACAAAAATGTCCGTTATAAGGGCATTGTTTGCGATAAGTGTGGTGTCGAAGTAACCAAATCGTCCGTGCGTCGCGAACGTATGGGTCATATCGATTTGGCTGCGCCGGTGGCGCATATCTGGTATGCCAGACGATTGCCTTCGCACCTTGGCTTGTTGCTTGATATCTCTCGCCGCAATCTCGACCGTGTTCTTTATTTTGCCCAATATGTGGTTACATACGTCGATGAAGATGCTCGCGAACGAGCATTGGCCCGGCTAGAGGAAGAATACTCTGGGGGCGATACTGATATCAAAGAAGAGACCAACACGCAGCTTGATACCCTTAAGTTGGGGCGAGACGAGTTGCTTGAGTCTTTGACGCAAAAAGAAGAAGATCTCAAAGCCAGTTACGATGAGAAAATAGCCGCCGAGCTTGATCCTGTAATGAAGAAGGGTCAACAGCTGGAAATGGATCTGCAAGATAAAATTGGCACATCCACTCGGCGCGCGATCACTTTCCCTGGAACTGATATTGTTATCGTTGAAGCAAGTGACACAATCAGCAACCAGCACTTGGGCAGTGTCCAGCAAGTTGTCAAAGAACGGCTTGAGGAAATAGAAACAGACCTCAGGGATCAACGCCAACGCGAGTTGGAACACCTTAAGCTGGATATGGCACGCGTACGCGCAGAAACTGAGCAAAAGATTACTGAGGTGAGAGAGGATCTTGAAGGCGAAATCGCTGCCTCTCGCAGCGAATATCGTCGATTGCGAGATGAACTCATGGACCTCCAACCCCTTACCTTTATGGGAGAGCTGCGCTACCGAGAATTGAAATCCCGTTGGGGGCAAGTATTCCAGGCAGATATGGGCGCTGAGGCAATCCTTGATATTTTGCGACGATTAGATCTGGATGCTCTCACAGTAGAACTTCGACAAACATTGCGAACGTCTGGCAGCAAGCAAAAACGACGCTTAGCCACACGACGTTTAAAAATTGCTGAAGCCTTCCGAAAATCTGGGAACAAGCCGGAATGGATGATCATGACGATCTTGCCGGTTATTCCTCCAGATTTGCGCCCCATGGTGCAGTTGGATGGTGGTCGCTTTGCAACTTCGGACCTTAACGATCTTTATCGCCGTGTGATCAACCGCAACAACCGGCTCAAGCGTCTGCTCGAGTTAGGTGCTCCTGATGTCATTGTGCGTAATGAAAAGCGCATGCTTCAGGAAGCCGTTGACTCTCTGGTAGACAACTCTCAGCGTGGAAAAGCACGTTCGCGGCGTGGTCGTCGTGAATTGAAATCACTCAGCGATATGCTCAAAGGGAAGAAAGGGCGCTTCCGCCGCAACCTGTTGGGTAAGCGTGTGGATTATTCCGGCCGATCTGTGATCGTCGCTGGTCCGAAATTGAAGATTCATCAGTGCGGCTTGCCGAAAACAATGGCCCTAGAGCTTTATCGCCCCTTTGTGATTTCTCGCTTAGTTAATAATGGCTACGCAACAAATGTCAAAGGTGCAAAACGCCTGATCGAGCGCGGCCGCCCCGAAGTCTGGGAAGCTTTGGAAGAAGCCATCCAGGAACGTCCTGTGTTGCTGAACCGTGCCCCAACGCTGCACCGCTTAGGTATTCAAGCCTTTGAGCCCATTCTGATCGAAGGCAAAGCGATTCAACTCCACCCCCTGGTTTGTACTGCCTTCAATGCGGACTTCGATGGCGATCAAATGGCAGTTCATGTCCCGCTGTCTGAAAAAGCAGTTACTGAAGCGCGTCAATTGATGCTCTCCAGCAAGAATTTACTCAAGCCCGCCAGCGGGGAACCGATTGTCAGCCCGTCCAAAGACATGGTCTTGGGTGTGTACTACTTGACGAAAACAGACGATCGCGAACATAAAGGCGATGGCCGCATTTTCTCATCCTTCGATGAAGTTGAGATGGCCTATCGTCTGGATCAGGTTGAAGTTCCCACTGAGATCAAGTTGTTGACTGAAACCTGGTACGATGATGATAACAGTTGGCGACGCGAGCCAGAATCTCGCTTGATCGAGACCACAGTTGGTCGCGTGCTCTTCAACCGGGTACTACCCGATCAAGTTCGCTTCGTGAATGAAACCTTGGAGAAGGGTGGCATTAAGGACCTGATCGCAGACGTTTATGAGGTCTGTGGTGAAGATGAAACTGTGCGCACCGCTGACAATATCAAAGATATTGGTTTCAAATACGCCACTGTTTCTGGCTTCACAATCGCGGTTGCAGATATCACCATCCCCCCGACAAAGGAAGAAATTATCGGCAGCGCCATTCAAGAAGTGGAGAAAGTTCAGAGAAACTTCCGCCGTGGGTTGCTCACAGATCAAGAGCAGAACGAGCGCGTGATCGAAATCTGGCAGAACACCACCTCTACAGTTGGTGATGCGGTGCGTGAATATATGGATCCGCACGGCGACCTGGCGACCATGGCTGACTCAGGAGCTACAAAAGGTGGCTTCGGACAACTTTCTCAGTTGGCTGGTATGCGTGGTTTGATGGCGGACCCCTCTGGGCGCATCATCCCCATGCCTATCCGCTCCAACTTCCGTGAGGGTTTGACCTCTCTGGAATATTTTCTCTCCTCACATGGTGCTCGCAAAGGTTTGGCCGATACCGCCCTCCGTACTGCAGATGCTGGGTATCTGACCCGCCGTTTGGTGGATGTTTCCCAAGATATCATCATTAATGATGACGATTGTGGTACCACAAACGGAATCATTATTCGTAAATCCGATGATGTTGCCGGGCAGTCTATGGGCAGCCGTTTGTACAGCCGGTTTTCTGCTGAACGAATTGTTGACCCAGAAACTGGTGAAATCATCGTTGATGTTGGCGACTTGATCGACCGTGAAGAAACTCGAAAAATATCCAAAGTTGGTATCGAAGAGATGAAAGTCTTCTCTCCGCTGACTTGTGAAATGGAAAATGGCGCCTGCCAAAAGTGCTATGGTACCGATTTAGGCCGCGGCCAAATCGTTGATATTGGTTCTGCAGTCGGTATCGTAGCAGCCCAATCTATTGGTGAGCCTGGTACACAGCTGACATTGCGAACATTCCACACTGGTGGTGTTGCTGCTGGATCGGACATCACAACCGGTCTCCCTCGTGTTGAAGAGATTTTTGAAGCTCGCAAGAACCCCAAAGGTGAAGCGGTTGTAAGCGAGATTGCTGGTGTTGTACAGGTTGAACAGTCTGAGCGATATGACGACTTGCGAATTGTGCATGTTGTTCACAGCGAGATGACCAGCAACTCATACAAGATTGCCCGAGGTTGGGAAGCATTAGTCAACGATGAAGATGAAGTAGAAAAAGGCGATGTAGTCGTTGCCCACAAGAAAGACAAAGAAAAAACTCTGGTTGCTGATCACGATGGTCGTGTACGCATCGAAGACGGGCATGTGATTGTCTCTCGTGAGATCCGTGATGAGGAAGAATACGAGATTCCCAGCAATGCACGCCTGATAGTTTCCAATGGCGATCGTGTTGAACCCGGACAACCACTTACCGAGGGTTCTTTGAATACTCATGATCTTTTGCGTATTCAAGGCCGTGAAGCAACACAGATGTACTTGCTCACTGAGGTTCAGAATGTGTATCGCTCCCAAGGGCAGAATATCCACGATAAACACTTTGAGGTAATCATTCGCAAGATGATGTCACGAGTGATCGTCAGCAATCCTGGCGACAGTGAATTTTTGCCTGGTGATATGGTTAATCGCCTCGAATTGCTCTTAGGCAATGAAATCCTCTTAGCAGAAGGCCAACGCCCAGCCAAGTATCGTGAGGTTCTCTTAGGAATTACCAAAGCTTCTTTGAGCACTGAGTCATTCCTCTCCGCAGCTTCCTTCCAGCACACCATCCGTGTTTTGACCCGGGCGGCTGCAGGTGGAAGTGAAGACCCACTGTTTGGTTTGAAAGAAAATGTGATCATTGGTAAGCTAATTCCGGCTGGCACAGGTTTTGTTGAGGGTCCTTTTGCCCCTCAGGTTGTTGAACCTGAAACCTATGATGACCTTCCAGTTGCTGGTGTTGCTGAAGATGTGACAGAAGAAGCAGTAGTAGAGGAAGAATCTTTAGAAGTCGATATAGAACCCTCTGCTGACTAGAGATTTTCAAACGTGATAAAATCCCCTCTCACTGAAATCAAGTGAGAGGGGATTTTTTTGTGCATGTTATAATACTGCACAAATGTTTCAATTAAGAGTTTGCGCTCAATTGTCGAGGGAATTCCTAAAAAATGAGCCAAACTTAAAACATGATCACTATTTTTGGAGCGCTTCATGGAAATTGGCCTTATTCGAAAAATTGACATCGATGAAGAAATGCAGCAGTCCTACCTGGACTATGCCATGAGTGTTATTGTTTCACGTGCATTGCCCGATGCGCGCGATGGGCTCAAACCAGTGCATAGGCGCATTTTATACGCTATGCACGATATGGGTATTCGACCAGACTCAAGCTATAAGAAATCCGCGCGTATTGTTGGAGAAGTGCTGGGTAAATACCACCCCCATGGAGATATGGCCGTTTATGATGCCATGGCGCGTATGGCCCAAGATTTCTCTATGCGCTATCAATTGGTCGACGGACAGGGCAACTTCGGCAGCATGGATGGGGATTCCCCAGCGGCGATGCGTTATACCGAGGCGCGTATGGCTCCTTTGGCAACGCATATGCTGTCCGATATTGACAAAGCGACGGTTGATTTTTCAACTAATTTTGACGATACCCTCAACGAGCCCAATGTTCTTCCTGCTGCGTTGCCAAACTTATTAGTCAATGGCATTACGGGAATCGCGGTGGGTATGTCAACCAGCATCCCACCGCATAACCTTAGCGAGGTGATGGATGCATTGATTCATATGTTGGAAAACTGGAAAAAACTTGATGACATCAGCGTGGAAGATCTGATGAAATTCATCAAGGGTCCAGATTTCCCAACGGGCGGCATTGTTATTGATCAGGTTGAAAATGGGGGTTTGCAAAAAGCGTACGGTTCTGGGCGGGGACGCATTCGGGTTCGGGCGCGTGCCCATATCGAGGAAATGAGCCGTGGGCGACACCGTATCGTCGTGACTGAAATCCCTTATATGGTTAATAAGACCACATTGTTAGAGCGGATTGCGACCTTAGCCCGGGATGAAAAGATCGAAGGGATTGCTGACCTGCGAGATGAATCCGACCGGCAGGGTGTACGTGTGGTCATTGAATTGACCAAGACTGCCGACCCTGACAGCGTGCTGGAAGATCTCTACAAATACAGCACCATGCGGACGACCTTCAGTTTGATCATGTTGGCTCTCGTAGAAGGTGAGCCGCGTTTGCTCAACTTAAAGCAGGCCTTGCGGGTGTATCTCAACCACCGGTTGGATATAATCAAGCGGCGCAGTGAGTTCGAATTGGAGCGCGCTCGCAAAAGGGAGCACATTCTATCTGGGTTGATGATCGCCCTGGCAAATTTGGATGAAGTCATTGACATCATTCGTAGATCGCGACGGGTAGATACGGCCAAACAGAATTTGCGCAAACGTTTCAAGCTTAGTGATGAGCAAGCCATAGCGATTTTGGATATGCCCTTGCGACGCTTGGCTGCTCTTGAACGTCAAAAAATTGAACAAGAACACAAAGTTGTAAAGGCTAAGATCCGTGCCTTGGTGGCTTTGTTGAAATCACCCACCAAGATGCGCAAAGTAATTGCCGATGAACTGCAAGCGGTTAAAGAAACCTACGGTGATCCACGGCGTACGCAAATTGTCTCGGTTGAAGGCGATGTGGAAACTGTTCCAGTGCGACTGAGCAGCCTGGCCCCGGACAAGATGATTTGGGTGTCTGTTACTCCAAAGGGTTTGGTATCACGTACAATGAAAGATGCACGACCACGCATTAGCGGGAGTGCTGCGCCTAAGCAAGTCATCCGGGCTAATACGCGCGATACGTTGTATCTGGTCACCGATGAAGGACAAGCGGCCTCACTACCGGTGCTTTCTATCCCCGAAACAGATAAACCCGAAGGCGGATTGCCATTCCATCAGGTTTCACCTTTGCGTGAAAAGGATAAAATCGCGGCATTATTGTCATTGCCTGCAAAAGATCAATTAGAAGAGGGATGGTTTGTTATCTCAGTGACCCGTCAGGGAATGGTGAAAAAGACCGCTGTTGAAGAATTTCCTGGACCTGCCGCAACGCCATTCACACTTGTAAGAGTCAATGATGGTGATCGTCTGGGGTGGCTTCAAATCAGCGATGGAGAGAAAGATGTTTTACTGACTGCTGCCAGCGGCATGGCTATCCGTTTTACGGAAGAAGATGTGCGCCCGATGGGATTGGTAGCCGCGGGTGTGATGGGTATCAAGCTGGGTAAGGGCGACGAAGTTGTGGGAGCTGAATTGATCCCACAGCGGGGCGAAGTACTGTTGATAGCTTCGGATGGCCGAGCGAAACGTGTAAAACAAGAAGATTTCCCCGTTCAGGGTCGCTACGGAAAAGGTGTCATTGCTTGGAAACTGCCCTCAGGGAAAACCTTGGTAGGCTGTGTGATTGGTACAAAGACCAAACAAGTCGCCTTGCACTTGAAAAAATATGCTGCTAAGATGGTCACATTAGGGGATGCACCAATCCAGACCCGAGTTGCAGTCAAAGGCAAAAATGTGCTCGAGGTGCGTTCTGGAGATCAGATACTGGACATGTCGGTCCCCTGGGATGTCCCTCGACCTTTGAAGAAATCGAAATGACATGAGTTGCGGATAAGAAACCTGATTATTTCCCTGAGCGGAGCAAAGTGAAGTCGAAGGGTGATTAAGGCGTTTCGACTACGGCGTTCGCCTCTGCTCAACGATTTTACATTAAGTGCAACTCAGGTCAAATCGAGAACAGAATCTACATCGAGAACCAGTATCACGCGAGGGGTTGATTTGGTTCTCCCGTTCCAAAGCAGAATCCCCTGGGAGTTTGTACAGTTCCCAGGGGATTTTTTTGTGGGTAAAAAGGCGGCATCATGCTGCCCTTCGATTTCGCATCTGCTCCGCTCAGGGCTGATTAATGCCCCTTCGAGATTGTGTAATGCAAATAATGGTAGGTGATCTTGTCATCGATCAGGCCAAATGTATCATTGCCATTATTCACATTTCCAGCACTAGAACGGGCAGACCAGGTGAGGTGGCGCGAGTTACCTGATCCTGAGAAACCGGTCAAGGTAAAAATCCCATTGGGCAAAATACTTGAGAAGAATGATCGGTACCAGCCCCGAATGCGGGCCTTGCCAACGATGGTGCGTGCTGCGGTGACATGCACTGCATTCTCAGTGTAAAGATCGGCGACCTTGTTGTAGTCATGGCTGTTGAGTGCCTCAATGTACTGGGCGGTGATATCTTGTGCACCGCCCCCAGCCCAATCATACTCGGCGATGACATTCCAAATTTGGTGTTTGGGGGTCAGTACTTCTCGGGCATTCCACCACTCCCAAAAATTGGCCGCGCTAAGGTTGAAGGAGCGAGCCGTGACTAAAAATTCCTGAACATCCTCTGGTGTGGGCGTCCAGCCATGTTCTGTGAATGCAGCTCCAGTGGGGATGATAGGGGGCTTGTATTTTAGGCTGGAAAATTCGTTAAGGGTTCTGGCAAGCTGCGACCCAGGATTGTGGGCGCCCATCCAGTAAACTTGGGGCATATTGTAGTCGCATTTCTCGAGGAACTCATTCCAGGGGATAGGATGTAAGGATGGGAAACGATAAGAAGAGAGTGCAACCGGCACATTGTTTCCGATACCATTACGCAGATCGCGCATAAAGGTTTTTGCGGCCGAAGCTTTGCCTGGTTCCTTATATTGGTGTTCTACATCCAGAACGTAGCCATCCAAATTGAGACCATTGATGCGTTGAACAGCAATTTTGGCTTCTTTGCTGGGATTATCCCCATAAAGATAATGCCAACCCCATACCTTGATTCCGCGCGCCCGCAGCGCGTTGGCAACGGGGGGAACCAGGTCAACGCGCCTGTTCCAATCATAGTTATAGGTATAGATACCATCGGCGATCTTAATCAGCACATGGCTGAGGCCTGCGGATTTAGCCACATTGGCAATCTGGTTGGCATTGCCGTTTTCGCAATCTTTGATTTTCCAGATGTAGAATCCTTTTCCTTGCAGAGTCATACGTACTCCTATTTCCTCGAGTAGATCAATGCTTTGATAATTT
>CAYQQX010000187.1:0-8530 GCA_964419495.1 uncultured Anaerolineales bacterium | reverse complement strand
ACATTTACTGTGACCCCGGAAGGACTCGAACCTTCAACCAATTGATTAAGAGTCAACTGCTCTGCCAAATTGAGCTACGGGGCCTAAAGCCAAAGGGCGCTTTCCGTTCGCCCTTTGGCTACTCCGTTGCAGGAGCAACGGAGTATATTCTTAGAACTTTGCGACGGAAATTATACCGCGATGAAAAAGCGTGTCAACTTTACTGACTGGTTTCAGTCAGAACGCGCCCTTTTGAACCAGGTAGCCACGGCTGCCACAATCCCGATCAATAGCAGCACAAAACTCCCTCCAACCAGGATCCATTTGATGCTGGTGAAGAGTGGAGCTATGAGATCTACTATTGGAGTGCGGGCAGGATAGCGGAACATCACCAGTGAAGTGGAGATATTCTCCAAATAATCCAGGATCATTGCCCAAACTGGGACCAGGTTGGCGCGCTGCCAGAGGCTGTCAGGCGAAAAACCTTTTTGGGTCAGCCAGCTGATCGAGGTCACCAGGAACAATGTATATACAATCGGCCAAAAAAGGTCGAAGGTCAAGCGTACCCTGACATACTCGATGCGGCCAGCTTCACCATAGGCTTCAGCCATTTGGTAGAGTTCTTGGGGTGAGTAATAAAATGACAGATCGGGGGTGTCAGCACCCCCGCTGGTGGCATCCGCCTGGGCAGCCTGCCAGGGTAGCACCGTGGCTGTGAAGACAAAAAAGATCACCAAACCTGCGATTGCCACCCAGCCGGTAGAATCTTTGTGAAGCCAATCCGATAGTTTTAACCACATACGATTCTCCGTTAGACAATGTGTATTGACATAAGAATTTCAACGAGTTGGATAGAGACCCAAAATAAAATCCGAGATATCCGTGTCCCAAATATATCAGGCAATTTCCCACGGAGGGGTTCCGCTGCCACCAGCTCCCGCGAGTGATTTGCCAATGGGATCACCTAACTCAGGTAAGACATCGGCTACAGCAGCTAAAAGACCAAAACAGCCGGCGATCATCATATCGCCAAAGGGCGCCGGGAAGTAGGGGCGCAGAGTACTGGTTCCTACCTGATACATACTTCGTCTCGGGCCAGTCACCACAACATCAAATTCTCCTTCTCCCAAAGCGAGAGGCTCATCTTCATAGATCAATGCTCCATGCCCGTGATCGCCAAAGACATCCTCGTGTTCCAGACTGCCATCGGCCAGGGCTTTGAGCAAACCTTCCAGCTTGGGGAGATCGATCAGGCCGGTATGGTGTTCAAATACTCCCTCAATGCCTTTAGGACCCAGGCGAAATGCCAGAGTGTGAAAGTTGCCCACATTGGCGATCAATGCTCGGGAACGGGACATAACCCTGGGGTCCAAAGTGGCACCTAAAACGGCGGCAGGGGCAGTATCCATCACCACTAGAGGCGCATCCATACCAGCTTGGCCTGAGCCTGGTCGAAGGGCAGAATCCACCACAGCCTGCAGCCGAGTCATAATCGCCGGGACTTCATCCGCTTTGAAAGCGAAAGCCGAAAGACGGTTCTTTTCCTGGATATGTTCGTCTAAATAATCGAAGCGAAACTGACGATCAGAAACATCAGGGGGCGCGGCACCGTGATCGAATACTGCTACAGCCACCGCGTCCAGGTCATCTAAGTTGACGCCAAATTCACCAAACGAGCGCCTAATGGCTGAAAAATCAAAATCGCGAAGTCGCAGGCGGGATACAGAATTTGGCAAGGCGGAGACTTCGTCATCACTGATGATTTTAATGCCATCAGCTTCAACCTTGCTCAAATCATCATCAAAGGTGCGCGCCGCCTCTGCTGTGGCGTAAACGGGGAATCCGGCTTTGGCGTGATCGCGCGCTGCCCAATGGCTGGGTCCGCCGCCCATTGTCACCCCCGTGAGAGCGATGGCTTCACCCTTACGAGTGGCTTCTTTCAGGCGTTTGTGGACCAACATTGTTGGCGAAGGCACTACCAGTTTGAAGCCATTTTCCAGATCAATCCGAGAATCGTACAGATAAATATCTTGTGTGCCTGTGCCAACATCTACCGTCAAAATACGCATAGGATCTCCTGCGCGAGCAGGTGGCGCTTTGCGCACCCGTAGGGTGTTCCAAACACCTACTCGCCACACCAATGTATGAACATTGGCGCTATATTTTGGAGTAAGTTTATCATGAATGTTTTGGCCTTAGGCAGGATGTGTGCTTTGTCTAACCAATTGAAGAAGAAGCGCGTTACCGGTGTGAAACTGCTTGGAGTATACTGTGTTGGAATCTTTGGGAGAGGTGAAATATGACGCTGAAGAAAGAGCGAAAACGCTGGGAAGAAGAAACCCTGCGCCCGGTGACGGACCGGTTCCCAGAACGGAAGGACGAATTCCAAACTTTGTCGGGGATTCCGCTCGAGAGGCTGATGCTGCCTCCAGACGATGATCCAACCTATGCTGAAAAATTAGGTTTCCCTGGGGAATACCCGTTCACCCGCGGTGTGCAGCCAACTATGTACCGCGGCCGATTCTGGACCATGCGTCAATATGCCGGGTATGCTTCTGCCGAGGAGTCCAATGCCCGCTATCGCTATTTGCTGGATCAAGGCCAGACCGGCCTTTCTGTGGCCTTCGATTTACCGACGCAGATTGGCTATGACGCCGATGACCCCATTGCCTCAGGTGAGGTGGGTAAGGTGGGTGTTTCCATCTCGTCGCTGCAAGATATGGAAACCCTCTTCAAAGAGATTCCGCTCGATAAAGTTTCCACCAGCATGACCATCAACGCTCCCGCGGCGATTTTGTTGGCCATGTATATCGCCGTTGCTAAACGTCAGGGTGTAGAACAAAGTAAGTTGCGCGGTACCATCCAAAACGATATTCTTAAAGAATATATCGCGCGCGGAACCTATATCTTCCCGCCCCAGCCCTCTATGCGCCTCATCACCGATGTCTTCCAATTTTGCCAGACCGAAGTGCCGCGTTGGAATACGATCAGTATTTCGGGGTATCACATCCGTGAGGCTGGCTCTACGGCCGTTCAGGAGGTGGCCTTTACTCTGGCCGATGGCATCGCATACGTTCAGGCCGCTATTGATGCCGGCCTGGATGTGGATAAATTCGCCCGTCAGCTATCTTTTTTCTTTAACGCGCATAATAACTTCCTTGAGGAAGTTGCTAAATACCGTGCTGCTCGTCGTCTTTGGGCGGTGATCATGCGTGAACGCTTCGGTGCAGAAAACCCTAAATCATGGACTCTGCGGTTTCATACCCAGACAGCCGGCTCGACTCTCACAGCGCAACAACCCGAAAATAACGTTGTGCGAGTGGCATTGCAGGCCCTTTCTGCTGTGTTGGGTGGAACCCAATCCTTACACACCAACAGCATGGACGAAGCCCTGTGGCTGCCGACCGAAAAATCGGTGCGTGTAGCCCTGCGCACCCAGCAGGTTATCGCCCACGAATCTGGCGTCGCCGACAGTATTGATCCTCTGGCAGGATCCTATCTCATCGAACACCTGACTGACGAGATCGAGAACCAAGCACAAGAATATATCCAAAAGATCGATGTTATGGGCGGTGCCTTGGCTGCCATCGAGCAAGGTTATATCCAGGGTGAAATCCAGGATGCCGCCTATCAATACCAGCAGGCTGTCGAACGCCAGGATCAGATTGTTGTAGGTGTAAATCAATTTGAAGTGCAGGAAGATATTGAATTAGAGCGTTTATCCGTTGACCCGTCTATTGAGGTTGGTCAGTGTGAACGTTTGGCTAAGCTACGAATAGAACGCGATTCCCAGCGTGTGCATGAGTTACAGGCTAAATTGGAAAAGGCTGCCCAAAGCGATGAAAACTTGCTGCCCTTATTTGTCGAATGCGTCGAAAATGACGTGACCTTGGGTGAGATTTGCAATGTGCTGCGTGGGGTGTGGGGAGAGTATCAGCCAACTGGGCTTTAGAATTTGGGCAATGAACTATCGAAATTGGTTAGTATCTATCTTTGTCATCTGGGTATGGGGCAGCCTTCAGGTTATTCCCGTACAGTGGGCACCGGTAATCCCCGACCCAGTTTACAGCAGAACTCTGCTATCCATGTGGCGAATTGCCAAAATCTCTTTGTTCCCCTTTCCTGGGATACAATACCAATTCAATATCTACACATTTATCGTTATTGCTATTTTGATAGGAACCGGGTTCCTGGCACGTTATTTACTTTTGAAATACCTTCCAAAATTCAAGGAGAATTCGAATGGCCAAGATCAAGAAAGTTGACCACGTTGCGCTGGTTGTTAGCGATATTGACGAAGGATTGAAGTTTTGGCGCGATGCACTTGGGCTGGAGCTGGAGCACATCGAAGATGTTCCCAAAGAAAAATCTGCCATTGCCTTCCTGCCTGTGGGGGATGTGGAAGTCGAGCTGGTGCAGCCTACATCCGATGATTCAGGCATTGCCAAATATCTCGAGAAACGTGGTCCGGGGATGCACCACATCTGCCTGGAAGTCGATGATATTGATGGTATGCTGGTCCAACTCAAAGAAAAAGACGTAAAGCTCATTCACGAGGAACCGTTGATCGGAATTGGCGGCAAGAAATATGCTTTCATTCATCCCAAAGCTGCTTTCGGCGTGCTGGTCGAACTCTACGAAATTCCCTGATTAATGATGATTTTTGAATGGTGAATTGAGAATTGTGAATGGTGGATTTTCCATTCGCAATTCATAGTTCAAAAATCACTATTCACAATTCCCTCCATGAATTCTCGTTTTCCTACCCAAGGTTGGCTTGGACTTCTTTTAATTGCTGTCTTCTGGCCTTTGAACTGGCTCCTTTCAGGCCCTCGTACCCATTGGGGCTTCTTTCCATTGTGGTTGGGTTATTGTCTGCTGGTCGATGGGATCGTAGCGAAACGCTCGGGAACGTCTTTGCTAACCCGAAGCTGGCGCAAGTATATCGGCCTATTCTTGATTTCTGCACCCGTGTGGTGGTTGTTTGAAGTGCTCAATTGGCGATTGGGTAATTGGTTTTATGACGGACGTGACCTGTTTACGAATATTGAATATTTCCTATTAGCTTCGGTGGCTTTTTCAACGGTAATCCCAGCAGTTTTTGGCACAGCGGAGCTGGTTAGTAATTTTGGGTGGATTCAGAACCTTGGATCTGGTTTGAAGATCAATACAAATAAAATTACCACGCTGGGGTTCTTTGTGGCTGGCTGGATCATGCTGGGTTTGATGCTGATCTGGCCGCTCTATTTTTTCCCCTTCGTCTGGTTGAGTATCTATTTCATCACAGAGCCGGTCAACGTTTGGCTGGGGAACCGTAACTTGGTGACGCGCACTAGAGATCGGGATTGGCGGCCTGTAATCGCCTTGTGGATTGGGGTTTTGGTAACAGCCTTCTTTTGGGAATTCTGGAATTATTTTTCGTACCCCAAGTGGATCTACACCGTGCCCTTTGTAGATTTCTTACATATCTTTGAGATGCCACTTTTGGGCTATGGGGGATATCTGCCTTTTGCCTTGGAATTATTTGCGATTTACCATCTTGTGATTGGAGTTATGGGGGAGAAGAAGACAACCTATATCCGAGTGGGGTAGAGAAAACCATCAATTCTAAATATGACGTAAAACGTGGTTTCAATAAGCCCGGCGCAGGTTGAGTAGCGAATGCAAGGAGGTATCGAAACCCGCCGGGCAACGCAACTGACGTTTTGCTTGGTTTCAGGGATTCTCTGCGACCCGATCTTCGATCGCAGGGCATGCTTCACTTCGCTTGCTCTGCACGCCTACGGCGACACTACGTTCACGCCGCGCTTTGCGGCCCTTCGGGCAGGCGGGCCTGTGGCCATGACACTTATTGCATTGGATTTTGTAAGACACTACCTTTTTGACCACTCCCCTCAGAAAAACTCTCAATTCTGCAAAATTGAATGCTAAAATATATACCAGAGCCATAAAATCGGATATAATCCGCTGGTTTGGCTCCCCTTCTGGGGGAGCTTTTGTTGTGTGAGTACGAAAGGAATAATTATGGCGCACGTTTCTCATAAACTCAAAAATGCCTTTGAAGGTGCTTTGGCCGGCGGCGGTGATCCTGCAACCTCGCCGCTGTATGTTTTCGGACCCTTTCTGAAGTTGATCATCGTTGCTGGCGTAGCACAGATCACCTTTGGAGCTTCGGTGTGGATGGTCGTTCTGACTGTCGCTGTGGTTTCTGCCATGTATCGATTAGTGATGCAGTGGATCACTGACGGCAGCGGTGGTAGCGGTCTCAGTGAGGAAGAGTTTGGTGGTTGGGCTGCTAAGACCAATGCAGCGATTACTTTTGTCGAATATACCCTGACCTTCCTGGTTAGTATGGCTGCCATGGTCACATTTATCGCCGACCGCATTCCGGTGTTGAACGATTATGCCTTTTTCAATGTGCAATACCGCACATTGGTGGCAATAGCTTTGAGTGTGTTAACAGGTTGGTTGGTCAACCGCGGACCGAAGATGGCGGCACGTGCCTTTGGTCCAGCAACTCTTGGTGTTTTATTACTGTTATGGGTGATGATCATTACGACAATTTGGCGGTATGGATTTGAATTGCCTGATTTTAATCTCCAGGCTTTCAAATTTGAGAATCTCGGTTTCACATTAGGCGGATATGTTCGTATCCTTGCTGTGATGACAGGCATCGAGGTGTTTGCCAATATGGTGGCAGCCTTTGATGGGGATAGCAAAAAGAAAAGCAAGAGTGCTTTTAATTCTCTGTTGATCATTATGGGTACCACCTCGGCTACCATGCTGATTGTCGGTCCAGTCATTTTCCAGCTATCAAACCCTGAAATAGAACACGTATCCGTTTTTACACAAACCATGGATCAACTCTTGCCAGCCCCTTTGCCTTATTTAGGTACGCTGGTTGGCATTGCAGTGTTGATGTCCGCCTCGGCGGCCGCTGCACAGGGGTTGCAGAATCTGGCTTTGGGGCTGTCTGAGCGACGCTATGTGCCGCCCTTGTTGGGGCAGCGCAACCAGTTCCAGGTTGCGGATAAACCAGTCTGGATCCAGGTTGTGATTGTCGCTGTGAGCTTCTTATTATTTGGCACTCATGAAGAGACCTATTTGGCCATTTATGCAGCCGGGGTGTTTGTCCTGTTGAGTATGACGGGATGGGCTGTCGCCAAGCGGCTTTTCCGCGAAGTCAGAGAAGAGTTCAGTTTAGGTAGGCTATCATTGATAATTGGAACTATCCTTGCGGCGATCCTGACTACCGGTGCCACAGCGGTGATCTTTGTGGAGCGCTTTGCTGAAGGTGCCTGGACATATTTATTATTTGTTCCTCTCCTTTATGTGCTCTTTACCTACTCGCGTGCCCGCCTGGGTGCACCATCAGCTGCCATGGATTACCTGGGTCGTCTGAATGCGGCTCAACTCGCTGGGTTTGGTTTTGGACAGATGGACCCTGCCACAGGGACAGTAGCGGTCAAGGCAGAGAAACCGGAAGACTTGCGTTGGGAACCTGCGCCCATCCAGGAGAGTAAATGGCGCGAGAAACAAGTCGCTATTAAGAATGTGGCTATTCTTCTAGATGCTTCCTCCTACGCAGAAGGAGCCTTGCCCTGGGCATCGATGATCTCTAAGAAAACAGACGCCCACCTGACGATATTGTCTTCGATCAAGAATCATACTTTAGCTTTGCAGGAACAATTTGATTACTCACAGCAAGCCCGTCAAGCGTATCTTGATTCTGTTTCAGATGCGACCCAGGCAAAAGGCATTGATGTCGATTATGCTATTCACCCAGGGTTTATTGCTGATGCGACCCAGGCATTGGTAGCAGAACGAAACATAGATTTGGTGATCACCACAACCCGAGGAAAATCTGGCAAGAAGCATTGGATCAGTGGTGGCGTCTCGCGCAAATTAGTTCAGAAGATCAATCAGCCGGTTGTGCTGATCCAGGTTGCTGATAATGGCGATACTACCCAGCCCAAAATGGATCGAATTCTTGTAGCCCTGGATGGCTCGATCTATTCAGAGAGGGTCCTACCCTATGCGCGTGTTCTGGCTCAAACCTTTGGCTCAGAGTTGATCCTGTTGTCCGTTCCAGCTGTTCCTGAGCCTGAAGATTATCTTGCTCCCGCAGAGGTGGTTAATGTGATTCGCAGCAATGCCGAAGCCAATATGAGCAATTTCCTTGAGGCTGTGGCGCGTTCCTTGCGCGCAGACGGTATTCGTGTACGCACCATGGTTACAGGATCGCTGCCGGCGCGCACAATCGTCAATGTGGCTGAAGAAGAGGATGTAGACCTGATCATGAACACCTCGCGTGGTCGCGGCGGCATCGATCTATTCATGCTCGGTAGTGAGGCTCAACGCATCGTTGAGAACACCACCAAGCCCGTTTTCATGATGCCGATTCAGACACGCCCAGACTAGAATAGTTGACGATTCTCTCTCCTTTATGGTATTATCCGCCCTGTCTTAATACACGTTGCAGCGCTCTCGTAACGACGAGAAAGAGGAGAAAGCAATAAGCAATCCAAATTACCGTGCCAATGAACGCATC
>CAYQQX010000186.1:0-8544 GCA_964419495.1 uncultured Anaerolineales bacterium | reverse complement strand
GACTCCACTGAAGATTCCACCGAAAATGAGTACGAAAATTGCTATTCCAACTAGTTTAGATCGTACTACCATGATTTTGCTCCTTTCGTCGCCAACAGCACTGTGTCATCGACCGGGCAGACTGCTTCAGAAGTGCATTCAAGACAGCTAATACATTGAAGGTCATTTACTACAAGCACATCATCCACAGGAATATTCATAGGGCAATCTCGCGTACAAACGCCGCACAACTTGCATTCACTTTCGCCACGTCGGATTGAGAATATTCGAAAGAGGTTCGTGATGCCTAAAACAGCGCCGTATGGGCAGGCATACTTACACCAGGGGCGTTCTACGAATATAGATCCCAGCAAGGTAACTCCCAAAATCAGCAAACCGCTGATGGCAACTTCGCCGGTCCAAAAATTGAATAGTGCAAAATAAGGGTCGAGATCACTGAAAACTAGCTTGCCCGTCATGGCAGTCATATAAATTACCCAGGCTAGCAGAGCATAACGCAAATATCGTAGATAGCGATCCAACTTAGAGGGGATAAAGTGATTGTAGCGTTTCCTGAAAATCTTTTTACCCAACTTACCAACCCATTCCTGGACTGTACCTAGCGGGCAAACCCACCCGCAGAATACTGGACCGAACAGTATTGCCAACAGAAATACCAGAACCATCAAAACAAACGATGATTGGTGAACCTTCTGCACAAAAGTACCTACAGCGAAAAATTGATAAAGTGATACAACACCACCAAACGGGCAAACTGCATGCAAGGAAGCTGTAGACAAGAATGGGATCGCCTTACCTGTATCTTCCAAGCGGTGGTTGACAGCGATTAGAGCAATGAGCACAAAGAAAAATGTCTGCAACGCTCGTCTCGGCCAAAGCGGCTTTTCGAAAAATTTTTTCATCATTTACACTCTCCATCACAAAATATATGACATCTTATCGCCATGATATGAAGAGGGTGTGCATTCGATGTGAAGAAAATATGAAGATATGCGTTTTTATTGCTCTTCCATAAGTGTCAATACACCCCTGTGAAGATGATAATTTTGCACAACTGGCACGGTCGGGCAACACAAGCCATCATCTGGCCCATGGGTAATCATATCGACAACGATATAGGTGCCCTCCACTTGGAGTGAGTTGATGATCACTCTGTCGCCAAGATCGGCTGTGGCGACATGAACTAATTCTCCGTTGCTCTTATCCACAATAACCAACTCAACGAAGGAGCCACTGCCCCCAGCGTTTGTGACAAGGATAAGGGCAGCTTCTTCATCACCATTGTCATCCAGGTCGCCAAAAGCAGTCCGATTCGCAAGGGACACATATACATTGCTGGCCGCTCCATCTGCAATCGCCGAGAAATATTCACCCTGTGATAGCGTAACCGAGCCATCTTCGGCAAAATCAGATTGATAAGTAGCATTCTCTAGTTCCTGACGTGTGAATTGATCGGTCTTCGAGAAGGGGTCTTGGTTGAAGCGTAAAAGTTCTCGTCCACCATTATCCAGCAATGTGAGTTCATCATCCTTTAGTCGGAAATTTGTCACTGAGCCCAATGCATCTATAAAAGTTGCTTCTAAGGTCATTCTGGGTTCAGCACAGGCCATCAAAGTTGATCCAATAGGGCCAAGGATGAGTGCATCTCCATTGATTTCATAGCCCGCAAAATAAGTGTTACACCCTGCTGAGCCGCCTAAACTCCCTTCAGTGCTGTCGAATAAGGCCGTAATTTTGTAATTGGATAAGAGAGGGCTTAGATCATCATCAGCAAAGGCAGTTAATAGCCAGGGGATATCTTCGATGGCAGTTGCAGCAGCACTCGATTTCTCAAAGAAAACGTTCACCTGATCACTTGCCATCCAGCTGCCATCTTTAGGCGAAGGAGCATAGGCAATTATCTTTCCCTTCTCGGGCCCATCACCTGGTAAAAGTATCTCAATGCGCCAGGGACCTTCTCCGCCAACGCCAGCGTCAGGAGCTTCGATGGTTGTTGGCTCCAGGACGAGAATGTTTCCATGCTCATCTTCCACTCGCACCACCACATTGCCTTCGAATAATCCCGCCCCCATGCCTTGGATATTCAACGGTTGGGAGGCATCAAGAACAGCACCCGCATCGGGAACAGTGATATCAATATAGGTGACGATCATCTCAGAGGTCAATGTTGGCATGCCCGCGGGGACAGGTGTCACTCTACTCCCTACTAATCCACATCCAAAAATAACCATCGATGTCAGGAAAAACCAAGTCATTTTCTTCATGCTATTCACCTCTTTATTTATTATAATTGTCCGCTGTCAAGAATAACAAATGAATACGCGATTTGATTCCATCAAAATGAATTCAAAAGCCCAACGCATTAAAGAGATCAAAGAAGAAATAAAAGCCTTGAAAGCACAATGGCCTGCTCACTCGGTAAAACCCTGGATGCTGCAGCAATTAGAGGATTTGGAAGAAGAATTGGCTCAACTCAAAGCCGGCATGAATAAAGATGACATCTATGACAATTAATCAACACGTGCTAAGCACGAAACGACGCACCACCTCCGGCTATTTTGCCGCCTTTATCACCTTGGGGTTGACCACTGCATCCCTGGGGCCATCTTTGCCCAGTTTGGCAGTGAACACAGGTACATTGATCAGCCAAATCAGCTACCTGTTCACCGCTCGTTCAGGTGGGTATTTGATTGGTTCATGGTTGGGTGGACGCACCTATGACCGTAGTGATGGTCATAGGGTCTTGGTCCTTATGCTTTCAGCGATTGCCATAACCCTGGCGTTGATCCCAATAATCACAAATCTATGGGCACTGATCTTTATTTTAATGATCGTTGGATTTGCAGAAGGGGCTGTGGACGTGGGTGGCAATACACTGCTTGTATGGCTCTATCGCAAAGATGTCAGCCCATTTATGAATGCGCTGCACGCCTTCTTTGGCGTGGGATCACTGCTCTCGCCGCTTATCCTGGGCCTGGCATTACGTTTAAGCAACGGAATAACTTATGGATATTGGCTGCTGGCGGTGACCGTTATCCCTGTGATGATTTGGATTTTGCGTTTGCCCAGCCCCAAAGCAGACACTGCAATGGAGCGTGGTTCTGAGAGCAAGGGCACACTTGACCGTTCAGAAATCACCTTGATCCTCATCATTTGCATATTCTTCTTTTTGTATGCAGGTGGGGAGGTCAGCTTTGGGGGTTGGATATACACCTATTCACTAGAAATGGGGCTGGCAGATGAAACCAGCGCGGCTTATTTGAACTCAGGCTTCTGGGGCGCATTCACTCTGGCGCGTCTGCTCAGCATACCTTTGGCGAAGCGCATGCGCCCTCGCATCATGATGTCCATTGATCTGGCGGGGTGTTTGTTGAGTGTGGGAGCTATATTATTGTGGCCTCAGTCATCTCTCGTGCTTTGGCTCGGAACGATTGGCATTGGAGCGTCCATCGCATCGATCTTCCCTACTACGCTCAATATGGCTGAACGACGCTTGAACATCACAGGTCAAATCACCGGTTGGTTTTTCATTGGTGCCAGCTCAGGGGGCATGTTCTTACCCTGGTTGATCGGTCAGTTCTTCCAAAGTCGAGGGCCGCAGACAACGATGTTGATCTTTCTATTCGATATGTTTGCAGTGACGCTGGTGTTCTTAGCCCTGGTCGCCAAAGGGGATAGCAAGGACCAAGTCTAATATAATAGTCATTATGAGAAAATTACTGCGGATCTTTTTCGTGTTTTTATTTCGGATCCTAACGCGCCTAAGCGTTACCGGAATTGAGAATATTCCGTTAGAAGGTGGTTGCATTCTCACTAACAATCACATCGGTTTGGCAGATGGTCCGCTGGTCTACAGCTTGATTCGCCGGAAGGATGCCACAGGATTGGTAGCAAAAAAACATCAAAACAATCCACCAATTCGTTGGATCGTAAATACCGCCCAGGGGATTTGGATCGACCGCACTCGGCCTGATTTTCAGGCGATCAAAGATGCTAGCGCCTTCTTACGGAATGGGGGCCTATTGGGAATTGCCCCCGAAGGAACCCGCAGCAAAACTGGGGGGATGATCGAGCCTAAACCAGGGGTCTCATTCTTGGCATCCAAGTTCAATGTCCCCATTATTCCCATTGCAATTACCGGTACGGAAAGCACAAAAGCGATATTTTCGTTTCAGCGCCCTATAGTTACAGTCACAATCGGCAAGCCTTTCCACCTGCCTCCGCTTGAACGCAAAGACCGCGATGCATCACTGAAACACAACACTGACGAAATCATGTGTCAAATCGCTGCCTTACTGCCCCAAAAATACTCTGGGGTTTATGCCAACCATCCCCGATTGTTAGAATTGGTCAAAAGATAAAATTCGACCTAGTCTTTGAGTAAAAAATAATAAACCCGGTTCCTATTAGGAAACCGGGTTAGATGAGTTATGAGATATCCCCGACTTGGCATCAACACTTCTGCCTGATTGACATACTCAACTCCAGCCTGATACAAATCAGAATAAATAGACTGCTCAACGCCCAAATGTGTTGATACTCTACCAAGAGCATCCCACTGTGATGTTTGGGTATCAGGGCTGCCCAATTTTGTCAATAAGGCGCGTGCCACTTCAGGATAAATAGCATTGGTTGGAATGAAAGCTCCAAAAACATGTGCCACTTGGGCGTATGGAAATCGAAGGGTCCCAATCCGGCAGCATATTTGAATAACCCATGGACACCTACCAGATAGAGGCGCGTCGGCCAAGCAGCATAGGCCTGGTTGACATAATCATCCATCTCATCAATATATGTGCGGATGCCGTATTTCAATGACTCTTCACAATCCCCAGCTACAGCCCTTCTTTCCTCCATGGTGATAGGGTCATAGATATCGGTGGCAGCCTTAGATTTTGAGAGCTTCAATAAGATGCTCATCGCCCCTTGCCAAACCACCAGCCATCGACAGGGTGCGCTTCGCGGATATAAATGGAGAGGAACTGCACCTGTTCGTGGTATTTTTCATAAAGAATGTGGAGATCACGGTCCCGTTGACATACGGGGGTCAGGTGAAGCTGCCAAAGATCATCGCAACTGGCTTCTCTCCTTTGAAATCTGAAAGGCGGATAGGATTCTCCCCTTTAGAATTGCTCAGCTCAAAATCTGGTGCAGGCTCCCCCACGCGCGGTGCCCTGGATCAACTTTCTTCTGCCAGGCGGTAGCTTCCGAGCGGTTTGTGATCAGGGCCATTGGTACTCTCTTCTAGTTCAATCGAAAATGTTCGATATAGTTCTGAGTCGCTTTCGTCAGATCCGCATACTCGCCGCGGTACTCAGGGGGCAACAGTTTCGCCATTAAGTACATAATTTCGTCAGTCATTCGTTCCCGTTCATCATGAGTTATTTTCTTTTTGTCAAACTTCAATCTGAAAGGTTCGCCAACGATGATCTTGAAATCCGTGCGCTTTAATTTGGGCAAGTTTTCGCGATAATCTTCGCATCCATAGTGGACAATGGGTAAATAGGGTGCGCCGCTCAATTGTGCAAAAGTAACCATGCCAGCATGTCCTTTTTGTAACCGGCCGTGATTGCTGCGCGTCCCTTCAGGCGCAATACACAGAAAATGACCATCCTTGAGCGCGGCGACACCCTGACGAACAGCTTTAATATCTACCTCGCCACGTTGTACAGGGATCGCATTCCAAGTCGTAAACAAGAAGCCCAAAAAGGCGCTGTCCCAGGTTTCGATTTTGGCAAACCCACGCATCGGTCTGGGTTGCGTATGAACATAAAGGATTGGCGCATCGAGGAAATTGATGTGATTAGTAATCACGATCATGGGTCCTTTAGGCGGGATCTTCCTCAACTGCTCAGCATCTACACGGCAGATCAGAGACATAGCCCATTTGACAAGAACATTAACCAGGCGATGTTTAGGAGTCAGATAGTATTCTGTCATGCTGATGAATGGTAGATCACTTCCAGTAGCGAGGGCAGCAATTCGATGCTCAGTTCAGTTTTCTCTGTACTGACAGTTTCGCCATCAGCATGGGTCGGCAGCACACCCTCTTTGGCAGTTACCTTGACATTCTTAGAGCGTTTGAACTGCACCGCGGGATGCGTACCCTGATCGCCCTTCATGAAGCGCAAAATTAAAGCAAAGATCTTTAGTTTGCTCACCTGGCTGGCAATGCAAAGATCGAGAGAGCCATCACCAGGATCGCCATGAGGGGCCATCATAAAGCCACCGCCCATTCTACGTCCATTCATAATCGATACCATCAATGCGGGCACTGAGAGTGATTCATCGTCGAGATCAATTTGTACTATTGGCGCTTTGAAGAATAAGAAAATGGTTTTGAGCGCGGCTACCAGATATGCTGGAAACCCATGCAAGCGCTTCAGTTTGAGCGCTTCAAAGCCGACCACAGCATCAAAACCAATACCAACGCCATTGCCAAAGTAACGCCCATCTGCCAAACGTCCACCAGTGATGCGGCCGACATCGATCATACGCCTCTGATCTTCAGCTAAAGCCAGACATGCGCTTTTCAATTCTGCAGGGATTCCCATGCCAAAGGCAAAATCATTGCCCTGGCCAATGGGCAAGACAGCCATTGCAGCAGTGGTACCAGCATCTTTGGCACGCATCAGCCCATTGAGAACCTCGTTGGCTGTGCCATCCCCTCCGGCTGCAACAATTACATCGAAGCCTTCTGTGGCAGCTTGTTGAGCCAATTCAACGGCGTGCCAGGGTTTCTCGGTCCTGACAACTTCAAAATCTAATTTATGAGCGTTAAGTAAATCTTCAATTTGGGGAACAGCGCGGCCGCCTTCACCCCTACCAGACTCTGGGTTGACGATGATTTTATATTTGCTCATGGAATTTCAGAATTAATTTACGCTTCAGTAGCAACAACCTTGACCATTTCATCGCCCTGTTTAATGGCGTTGACAACATCCATCTCACTGACAACTTTGCCAAATACCGTGTGCTTTCCATCCAGATGGGGTTGCGGGGAGTGTGTGATGAAGAACTGGCTACCATTGGTATTAGGACCAGCATTGGCCATAGACATCATGCCAGTTTCATGTTTTAGGGGGTTGCCTGCACATTCATCTTCGAATTTGTATCCAGGTCCACCGCTTCCTGTTCCTGTAGGATCACCGCCCTGAATGACAAAGTTATTGATCACGCGATGGAATTTCACGCCATCATAATAACCCTCGCCGCAAAGAAAAACGAAGTTGTTGACTGTTTTAGGCGCGTGCTCAGGGTAAAGCTCGAGCTCGATTGTGCCCCGGTTTGTTTCCATGTTAATCTTGTAAGTTTTCTCGACGTCAATCTGCATTTCCGGGGGTTTATTCCATTGTTTCATGATGATTCCTTTCTATATGGGGGAGTTGGGCAATTATATCACCGCGTTGGCCATATGGCGCAGCACCGCTCGCGCCAGAAGTGTATCGTCCTTGGCGCGGTGTGTGTTGGCAAGGTCTAACCCGCATTGCCTGCGGGCATTTTCGAGGCTCTGCCAACGATAATTCCCATGTCTTGAATTCCATTGTCCGTAGAATTTGGCATACAGCTTCATGATACAGAAGAAGTTCATTTGCGCTTGCTCCCACTGCATCCAATAGCGCTGGTGCGATTGCTGCATCATGCGCACATCAAAATCCTGGTTGTAGATACCCACATAATGACCTTTGAGAACAGCATCCACCTGGGGCCATACCACGTCCCAACCCTGTGCGTCGGCAAGCATTTCTTCGGTGATGCCATGTACGCGGCTGGCGCCAGGGTCAATTTTGCCGCGCGGTTTTACCAATGTATCCAACAAAATGCCCCCATCGTGATCGACAATACTAATCTCCAAGATTTCGTCCGTAGGACCAATACCCGTGGTTTCGGTATCCAAAAATACTGGTTTTTGTGCCAGAATTTCTGCCGCTTTTTGGATAGCTTCATTTTTCGCTCTCGAGTTCATTTTATTTCTCCCGGCCAAGTTTCGATTCTACGCTCTCGATTTTATCAGAAAGAGTTTGCATTTTATCAGTACGCGTACCTAGTCTGATCGTCGTCGAAATGCGCGGCGCGCCCATCTCATGTACAGTTTGATGGCATTGTTTTAGCGCGGCAAAAACAACTTCCCAATCCCCCTCCACATTGGTTCCATTCCCATGAAGTTGGGGGGCCAAACCCGCTTCGACAAATACACGCTCGCATGCTGCTACATACGAAGAGAGCGATACCCCTACCCCAATCGGAACGATGGCTATATCTGCAATGACATTCATAAATTCACCTTTCATAACATTCGTTTCATTCGTTAGTATTCGTGTTAAAGTTTGTAGGATGTAGAAAATTGTGTATCTATGGGAATTGCCGTGAGAGACCCAAAATTGTTCAGGACCATAGCATTTGGCGTATAGATTATAATCATGAATATATCTATTCCCAACGCACAAACACGAAAGAGGCTGGAATGGAGGAAAGAATAAACAGGGTTATAGGGGTACTAAATTACAAAGGCGGCACCGCGAAAACTACCACCGTGGTAAACCT
>CAYQQX010000185.1:0-8617 GCA_964419495.1 uncultured Anaerolineales bacterium | reverse complement strand
GTCTTGAATGGGATTATGAAATTGCTTTTTCTCAAGGGCAAGTTTTAGTATTTAGGATAGGTAAATAATCTGAGAAGCTGATTATGTTGTGGCTGCATAGATGGTTGTCCCCTCTCAATGGTGTAAAAAACCTATGGCCGCTTTTGCTGCCGTGGTTGCTTTTTATTCCCGGACTTGGCGGCTTCCCCTATTCATCTGCTGATGCGACATATTCAGATGTCGCCATTTCACACTACCCTAATGCGCTTTACCTGAAACGTGCTCTGATGGAATGGGGGGTAATTCCATTATGGTCTCCAACTATTTTGAGCGGGTATCCCTTAGCCGCTAATCCACTTTCAGGGTTGTGGTATCCGCCCGGGTGGTTGGCATTGATATTCCCCTTACCCCTGGGATTCAACGTGGTGGTCATGCTGCACTTGCTCCTGGGTGGGGTGGGGCTTTATAAATTCTTGCGCATGAAGAAGCTTTCTCATCAGGCAGCAATACTTGGTTCCCTGGCATTGGCATCCATGCCCAAGATCTTTGCCCAATACGGCGCAGGACATTTGACCCTGGTCTATGCCGTTTGCTGGACTCCCTGGTTATTGACTTGTTGCGCTGAACATGAAGCCTCAAATGGTGTTCGTTCCACCTGGGGTAAAGCGGGCTTAATATTGGCTTTGATCTTTTTGGCTGATCCTCGCTGGGCCCCATATGCAGGATTGCTTTGGTTATTTTACTATATTGCGCATAGGCAACGCAGTGGAGACTATTCTTTAGGAAATACTTATCATAGCTCCACTGATCAACTGCAATATTCCAAAATCCAACTTTCAATCTTCAAACTCCAATACTTATTTTCCAATATCTTGATTTCCTTACTCCTGGCCGCGCCCTTGGCTGTCCCTTTGCTCGAATATGCGCGGCTTTCTACGCGCGGTTCGATGAATGTGAATGATATCTTCGCGCACTCGCTTCCGCCGGTGCGCTTGTTGGGGTTGATCTACCCGGATTTCGGCGGCTTCCATGAATGGATGTTATATCCCGGTGGGGTGGTGCTGGTGTTGGTCTTGGTATCGATTTTGACAGGTTTTCATCGAGGCGCTATCCGATTTTGGTTGGGGATTCTTGTAGTTTCAATGATTTACGCAGTGGGATCAAACTTACCCCTATTAACATGGCTGGCACGGGTTCCAGGAGTTGATTTACTGCGCGTGCCTCCACGCGCCCTGTTTATCGCCGGTTTAGCGGGATCGATTTTGGCTGCTTACGGCCTGCATATTTTGATGAATGGTGGGATCAATTGGCGTCGGGTTAGCTTGTGGATTTCTGGCGTGGCGGCTTTTGTAGTTATATTCTCACTCTTTGTTGGCGTGTTGACAAGCAATTGGGCAAAAAATTTCCTCTGGGGTGCAGGTGTCATTTTATTTGCATCTCTTTGGATATTGTTGAAGCGCAGGGAACTGATCCCCTCACAAATCTGGTTGCTGGTCATCTTTGGGGTCGCAATTTTTGATTGGGGCGCGGTAAATGTATCCGTACTTTCGTTCCGCCCTAAAGAGCAAGTCGTTTCTGAAGTCAGCCAGCTGGGGGAATATTTGACCCACAAACCTGGAAGGTTTAGAGCGTATTCGCCTTCTTACAGCCTGCCGCAAGATGTCGCCGCATTATACAATTTGGAATTAGTTGATGGCGTTGATCCGTTACAGTTGGTGGCATATGCCGATTACATGGATGGGGCAACGGGTGTGCCGCGTAACGCATACAGCGTTACCATGCCCCCTTATGCAAATGGGGATCCCGCAACAGATAACAAGGAATATCAACCTGACACAAACTTGTTGGGCATGCTCAACGTGGCGTACGTTGTGGCAGCGTACGAACTCGATGTGGAAGGCCTGGTGTTTTTAGAGAGGTTTGAATCAGGTTTGGTTTACAGCAACACGCACGCGCTGCCGAGAGCTTGGACTCAGGCACGCGATACGGAAATTGGTATGAGTGCAACCGCAGTGGAAAGCCTTGAATGGCGACCCAATAAGATTTCACTGGAGGCACAGGGCCCTGGATTGTTGGTGCTTTCTGAAATCGCTTATCCTGGATGGCGGGTGAAAATCGATGGCCAAAATGCAGCGCTGCTTTTTCCGATGGACCTGCTGCGGGGTGTAGAATTACCACCTGGGATGCACCAGGTGACATACTATTTCCGGCCGCTGAGCGTATATCTGGGGTTGGGTTGTTTTGTCATAGGTATTTTGCTCATCATCTGGATGGCTACATACAGGAGAATTCAAGATGGCTAACAGTCAGCCGCCAGGAGTCGCTCAAAAGCGTTATCCGCAGTGGATATGGGTGTTTGGGTTCACGGTCATGCTGGTGACTGCGATTCCTTATTTGCTTGGATACGCTTTTGAAGGTACCCAATGGAGATTCACTGGATTTGTTATTGGGGTTGAAGATGGCAATAGTTATATGGCCAAGATGCTGCGGGGAGCCAATGGTGATTGGTTGTTTCGGACACCTTATACGGCCTTGCCGCAATCAGGCGTACTGGCCTTTTTCCCTTATTTGCTATTAGGAAAATTGTCTGCTCCGCCGGGTCAGCACATCCAGTTGGTGGCCCTATTTCAGATCTTCCGTTTTGGCGCCGGAATTCTTTACATCCTGGCAAGTTATGATTTTCTGAGGTTGTTTATTAAGCAGGAGCGCTGGCGTCGATGGGGAGTGGCATTGGTCTCTCTTGGCGGTGGATTGGGCTGGTTGTTGATCATACTGGGAAAAGGCTCATGGTTGGGTTCGCTGCCTTTGGATATGTATTCCCCTGAGACGTTTGGCTTCTTGATGCTTTTAGGGTTGCCTCACCTTTCTTTGGCGCGTGCCCTGTTATTGTGGGGATTGCGAGCTTATCTGTTGCCGGGTTTAACACCCTGGAAAATCAAGCCAGGGTTATTTACGGGAATCCTCTGGCTGCTCATGGGCCTGATGCAGCCATTAATGGTTGTTCTTTCTTGGGTGATTGTTGCTGCACATTTGGGCGTATTGCTGGTGCAGCGCATTTGGCAGCGCTGGGTGAATCGGAAAGCAGACACAAATTTTGCCAGTTGGAGAGATTGGCTGCATCGGTGGATCTGGATTTTAGGCGTCACTGCGCCGATTGTGATCTACACTGTTTGGGCCTTCGGCACTGATCCCGTGCTCAAGCAATGGACCGCTCAGAATCTAATTCTTTCACCCCATCCATTGCATTATGTCGCTGCTTATGGCTTGATGATTCCATTTGCGCTTGTGGCAGGGTTTCAATTGGTGAGGGAAAAAAGCGATACTCAATGGCTGCTCTTGGCCTGGAGCATGGCACTGCCATTCTTGATCTACGCCCCCTACCCGTTACAGCGTCGCCTGGCAGAAGGATATTGGGTAGTATTGATCATTTTGGCGCTGATGTATTTCGATCGACGAAAGCATAAAAACTTATTGCCCATCCAATTTTTATTTGGGTTTGCGTTCCCTACCACACTACTTTTATTCATTGGCAGTCTCAACGCAGTTCGCTCGCCCCAAATGCCAATTTATCGACCCAAAAGTGAGTCTGCGGCATTTGAATTTCTGGATCAATCTGTACCCAAGGACGCAGTTGTTTTAGCATCATTTGATACCGGCAATGCTGTGCCAGCATGGGCGCCGGTTTTTGCTGTCATTGGCCACGGACCAGAAAGTGTCGGGTTAGCCCAACTGAGCCCGCGCGTAAAATCATTTTATGATCCTTCAACTTCCTCTGAAGAGCGTCTTGATCTGCTGAAAGAATTTAATGTCGATTATGTCTTTTGGGGACCCAACGAAAGGAATCTGGGAAGCTGGAACCCAGAACAAAGTGCTTTTCTCACTGAAATATTTTCTGAAGCAGGCTATTTTATTTTTAAAGCCACAACTTCTGAATACTAAGAAAAATCTTGCATGAAGATGAAATAAGGTGTAATAATAGGTTCCGTCATTAATTAACGTTAGGGAAACAAATTGAGGTGTAATTTGAGAATTTTAATCACCGGTTCGAGCGGCCAAATTGGTACCAATTTAGGGTTACGTCTTCTAGACGAAGGACATTTTGTCTACGGCGTTGATATCAGACAAAATGCATGGACTGATCGTATTGATACGCTCATACAGGATCTAAGTTTGTCTTACAGTAATTTCGAAAACGGGATCGGTTATGTAGATTATCCCAAAGATATAGATATTGTAGTCCATCTAGCGGCGCATGCGAAAGTTCATGCTCTAGTTGAAGACCCGCTGCGCGCCTTGAAGAACATAAATATGTCTTTTAATATTTTAGAGTTTTGCCGCCACAATAACCTGCCAATAATTTTTAGCAGCTCTCGAGAAGTGTATGGTGATATCCATCGCTATATCACCGAAGAGTCGCATGCAGATTTTGCATTTACGGAAAGTCCATATTCTGCGAGCAAAATATCAGGCGAAGCGCTAATCTACTCTTATGCTCAATGCTATGGATTACGCTATATTGTTTTCCGTTTTAGTAATGTCTATGGTCGGTATGATAATGATATCGAACGGATGGAGCGGGTTATTCCCTTATTTATAAGGAAGGTAAAGAATCGTGAACCAATTACAATCTTTGGCGAGGATAAAGTCCTAGATTTTACTTATGTTGACGATTGTGTCGATGGCATATGTCGCGGAATTGAATTACTAAACAGTCGGAAGGATGCGAACCATACAATTAACTTAGCCTATGGTCAAGGAAACAGCTTAGTGGCAATGGCTAACTTGATTGGAGAAAGTATGGGAATTTCTCCAGAGATAGTTATAAAATCTGCCCGCGTAGGAGAAGTGACGTATTACATCGCCAATATTGGTAGAGCCGGGGCAATACTTGGTTTTAGTCCCATGACCCCATTACAAGAGGGAATTCCCAAAGCCGTAAAGTGGTGTCTTGAATGGTGGAAGCATAAGAGATGAAATTGTTCAAACGCATATTTCGTCTCCCATACTTTCCAATAGTCGTCGCTCCGGTGATTCTTTTCTCAACCCACTTGTTCGCTGGCAAGGCGCTATTTTGGGGTACCCCGGCTTTGCAATTTGTGCCCTGGTGGTCATGGGCTTGGGAAACGATCTTGGACGGACATATGCCCCTTTGGAATCCGCTGCTGGGTATGGGAGCGCCGCTGATTGCCAATTATCAGTCAGCTATTTTTTATCCACCGAATTGGCTGTATTTCTTGAGTTATGCTCTGGGGAGTGTTGGATTGATGGCTTGGATGCAAAGTGTGGTTGTAGTACTGCATCTGGTTTGGGCTGGATTGGGGATGGCGGTTCTTGTGCGCAGATTTGGTCTGAGTCGACTTGCCCAGACGGTGAGCGGGTTAGCCTTTAGTTTGTCGGGCTACCTTGTGGCCCGAGCCTGGTTTGCCAGCATCAATGCGGCAGTGGCCTGGCTCCCTTGGATAATGTTATTTTCCTATGATCTTACCAAAAAACGCTCACCGGGGTCAGTGCTCAAGCTGGGACTAGTGATAGGAATGCAGTTATTGGCCGGCCACGCCCAGGTAGCCTGGTATACACTGCTGTTGGGGGGGATGTGGACAGCTTTTTGGGGTTGGCAGCGCTCCAATAAATTGCAAACACCTGAGGGAAGGGAGAAAGCACCTTCCGCATCCATAGACGCCCAACCCGAAAATGTTCATCAAGATGAATTTGCTGGACAGAGGCGATTTTATGCGCTGATTGGGACAGGATTTAATTTTGGTTTGGCCACTTTGCTGGGTGTTGGTCTGGCGGCAGTTCAGCTAATTCCCACGGCCGTATACTTGATGCAGTCTCAACGCGCTGGGGCTGTGGATATGGAATTTGCCTTGAATTATTCATTTTGGCCCTGGCGTTTCATCGGAATTTTGGTGCCGGATTTCTTTGGCAGTCCAGAAACCGGCGATTTTTGGGGATATGGAAATTATTGGGAGGATGCAATCTACATTGGCATTTTGCCGATCTTATTGGTAGTGGGCATACTAATGAATTCCATCTTCAAGAAGGAGCGAAAATCCCGTTCGATAGTTATCTTTCAACGATTTCCATTCGTGTTGTTCCTTTTCCTAATCATTTTTGTTTCGTTTCTTTTTGCACTGGGCAAAAATACGCCCGTCTACCCCTGGCTCTATGAGCACGTGCCAACTTTTGCCATGTTCCAGGCACCGACGCGCATCTCCATATGGGCGATTTTTTGTCTTGCGCTTCTGGCGGGTATGGGGATCGATAATTGGCGGAAGCCTGTAGGACGTGCGCTTTATTGGACTCGCTTGGGAACGGCAGGCGCTTTCGCCATTACCTTGGGAGCAGGATTGGCATTTTTTGCCATGGGAGATGTCAGCCCAACCTTTATCAGCGCCACCGCCAGGGCAGGGGTCTTGGCTTTGGGCGTGGGGGTTTTGGCGCTTAATCGAGGGGAAAAACCGCCAATGGGGTGGAGATGGGCGGTTGTCGCATGGGTTGCAATGGATCTCTTAGTTGCGGGCTGGGGGTTAAACCCGGGCATTGATCTGTTTTTCTACACGCGACCTCAAAATGAAGAGATTGTTGAAATTATCGGTGAGGGTAGGATATTTATTTCAGTTGAGGATGAAGATAAGCTCAAATACGAACGCTTTCTCCGTTTTGACTCATTTAATCCAGGTAAAGATTGGCATTCGCTTCGATTGGCAAGTTTACCCAACTTGAATGTGCTGGACGGATTCCCTTCGGCGAATAATTTTGATCCCTTTGTTCCTGCTCGATATGCTCGATGGATGGAGACCCTTCAAGACGTGGACAGCCTCAAACGCGAGCAATTGTTGGATTTGATGGGTGTTTCTGTGCTTGAGAAATTAAATTGTTCAGAAGTGTATTTTGAGCCCCGAAGAAAATCCAGCCAACTAAGGTGGGTGCCTTGTACGGTCTCTGTTGAGAGTGAAGATGATGCCTGGGAACAAGTTTTTTTTGGGGAGATCAACTTTGAGAACACAGTTGTTCTTGAAGGGGCGGAGCCAGCCTTAATCCAAGATTGTAATTCTGCTGGGGGACAGATGAAAATCGAGCACCAAAATCTGAACTCCCTGCAAATCAGTGCAAATGCAGATTCTGCTGGATGGCTGGTTGACTCAAATGTTTGGTATCCAGGATGGCAGGCTACTGTTGATGGGACTCGTGTAGATATTCAGCGTGCAAATTATCTATTTCGGGCAGTCTATGTTCCAGAAGGAGAACACTCAGTCAAATTTGAATATCGTCCTTTTGATTATTACATTGGTATGCTGATAAGTTTTATTGGTATAGGAAGTTCTATAATTGTTGCACGTAAGCTGCGGTTATTTCGCATATTCTTAAGGTAAAATAATAGTACTTGAAGAATTTACTAGATTTTTTTCCCTCGGTTATTTGGAGCCGACCAATGAGGCGTTTGCGATATTCACTACTGCTACTTTTGCTGATAGTGGGGGGATTTCTCAATATTGAGCGTGTTGATATTGGATCTCAAACTGATATCGTTAATTTAAATACAGCTGTATATTTTGTAGCATTTATTGCTGTTTTTTCGGTGTTTTTGATCCCAGATTCAATTCGGCCTTCATCCATAATGATGATCATAGTTTGGGTTGTCGCTTATCTAATATTGCGGTTAACTTTTTTTAGCGGACGTCCGATACTGGGAGGCGTTTATACTTATTTGACCGTCACAGAATTGGCTATGCTTTCTCTGTTAGTGTTGTCCGCAAACAGAGTAGCCAATGATCTATACGAGGTTGAGGATTCTGTTGCAACTGCAACACTAGAGGATGTAAGCGATCGTGTCAAGCATATGGATCAGGCTGAAGAGCTAATCACGAAGGAGTTTGCTCGAAGCCGGCGTTATGATACGCCAATCAGTGTCATGGTGCTCAAAGTGCACCCTGAAGATGTGCAGTTCAATATGCAGCGCGCTGCGGAAGAAATATTGCAGGGGATGTTGAAGCGCTATGCATCGAACCGTTTAGTACGCTTGTTAGACAGAGAATTGCGCCGTTCTGATCTTGTTTTGGAGCGCATGAAAGAAGATGAGATTGTATTAGTTCTGCCTGAAACTACGCCTGAAGGGACAGATGTTCTGGCAGATCGTATCCGGAGTGCAATTAAAAAGAACATGGGCATTAATATCACCGCCGGATATGCATCCTTCCCAGATGAAGCGCTCACCTTTGATGATTTACTGAAACAAGCTCAAACTCACGCTGTTACACCTCAGATAGAAGGGGAAACCGAGAGTGTTGCAGATCTCCCGGCATGATGGGAGGCAAATCCGTAAATGGCAGATTGGACAACTGAGCCTTTTAAATCTCGTTATGATTCTGTCGAGCGTGAGAATATATTTGCTCGGCATCCCTGGCTGGAGCGATTCCCACCGCGCAAAGGTATACTCAATGGAAATAGCTATCATCTCATTAAAAGATTGATGGATCTTTCGATTATTATTGTGTCCGCTCCGGCCTGGCTTTTTGTATTGGGATTATGTGCTTTGTTGATCAAGCTTGAAGAAAAGGGGGGCAATGTTTTCTTTTATCAAGAAGACTCTACTGCAAAAAGGGTGCTAGACCCTCCTCAAAACAGCAAAAGTTTA
>CAYQQX010000184.1:0-8668 GCA_964419495.1 uncultured Anaerolineales bacterium | reverse complement strand
CTAGAAACTGCCCCACATCCATTTGAGATCGTTCGACAAGTATCGCTTTAGGGGTATAAAAATGAGCCCACCGTCTGGTGGGTTCTTTTTTATATTGGCGCTAGATCGAATTGGAGTTTTGCGTAGCAAAATCTCCCAGGTGACCCGCAGGGTCACACCGAGTCCGCAATGGGTGGTCCAAATATAAAAACGCTCAGCATCAAATTCGTTGGCGGTCTTATCGACTCATACTTACAGGTCAGCACATTGACAACGAAATTGATCGGAGAACTAAGTCAAGGGGTAGATCGGGAAAAGGCTTTGAGCCTATCGTTGTTGGTTTCAATCATGGCTCGCTGGCGAAGCAAGAACCTATCAGTCTTGAACATCAAATGGATCTTTATATTCTTACTCAGCACAGTTATCAACTCGACCGGGAAATCTTGCCATATTTGTTCAAATAGTAGCCAAGAAACATTTCGCCATCTATCCGAAGAATTCTCAAAAATCAATTTTTTTTAGCAATAACTACCTGGTCGCGTCCTCTCTGTTTAGCCTGATAAAGGGCTTGGTCAGCGACCCGCAGAAGACCATCTGTAGTTGTCTCATGTTCAGGAAAATGGGCAACACCTAATGACAGAGAGATTGAGCCCAACAACTGACCTTGATGGTGAACAGATATTTGCTTGACTTTTGAGTGCAAGGTTTCTGCACGTTCTTCAATGACCTCCAGCGGAGTTTCTGGTAGGATCAGGATAAACTCTTCCCCTCCATACCGGCAGGCAATATCGCTTCCTCGAATATGATTTTGAAGAAGTGCACCAACTTCTCGCAACACTGCGTCTCCGGCATCGTGGCCATACATATCGTTGTATTTTTTGAAATGATCGATGTCCATCATGATGACTCCCAAGGGCACTTGGGTACGTGCTGCTCGTTGGAGTTCGCGTTCTAGAGTTTCATCCATGTAGCGCCGGTTAAATAGACCAGTGAGTGGATCGCGTATGGATTGATTGCGCAGCGTTTCACGCAGTTTTAGATTTGCCAATGCCAAGGCAATGTGTTCAGTGCAGGTAATAGCTAGTTGCTCATTCAACATCACAGATTCTGACGAGATCCCACTGGGTTTGTCTGCTCGCATATGGATTACACCCAATGTTTCCCCCTGGGCCATCATGGGCAGACACAGGAGGTCGTCCGGCTTAGGCATAATCTGACATAGCGAGGCTGAGCAGAGATTCTCCGTCCGATGCAGTCGCCCGCGCCGGAGCGCCCAACACATGTCTGGCTCGAATGTCTGCTGTTTCAACCCTGTTGACAGATTACCCCAGGTGGTGATGGGCTCCAGGTCGTCGCGCGAAGGACTGTATGCCAAGAGCACGCCGGAAGTATTAGGAAAGAGTGGCGGAACCGTGTGCCCGATAGCTCTGCTGACCTCCTCGATATTGGAACAAGCCTGAAGCAAGTCGCCCAACTCAGCCAACAACACCGTTTCACGATTGCGTTTCTCCAGAGCGGCAACCGAGGCTTCTAGGCGGATATTGGTGTCTTCCAGATCGGCGGTACGTTTCTGTACGCGCAGCTCAAGTTCATCCCGCACTTCACGCAGCGCTTGTTCGCTCGCTGCCAACACGTTGGATCTTTCCTCAATCAGCGTTAGATATCGCTGCTGGATTGCCGCATAAAGTATCGCGAGCGCACCAATTGTTATAACCGTGAACAATTCATCAATGATTGCATCCAGAGGCAGGGATGGGTTAGACAAAGACATCAGGATCAATCCTGCAATAATCGCCAAAAGCCAGTACAACGTGCTGCGCCAAGGCTGGAACAGGGCGCTTAGCATGACGCCAAGTGCAAGGTAATGCAGGTCGGTTGGATCGGTTTTGAGCCACGCGCTAGCGAGAACAGAACCGGATACGGTACCTACAAGGAGTATGGATGCCAGCCCGTAGTATTTCGTCCGGCTCAGAGCATACGCCGTAACCATAAGCAATATTGCGATCAGGATCAAAATCAATAATGGGGCAGCTTCAGATCTATCATCGCCGCGTTTATCCAATAGCGTCAACCCAAATGCAACCACACTCAGTGGGATGAGGGCTATTAGCATAAATGTAAGCAGCCGTACTTTGTGATGGTCCCTGGCAAGTACCGCTGCAGCAGGTTCGGTCAATCGTTTGCTAAGGCTCCTCAAGCGTTGCATGAGATGTGACCTTTCTTGATGTTCTATTGGTGTAGAATCAGTCACTTGTCGTATGCTTCCTTGCTATATGTCGTCATATTTTTTTGGCTAGCAGGAAAATTTACAGTTTTTAGTCTCCACATTGTTAATTGGGTTCCTAAACTAAGGTGGAACTAACAAAAACGATGCCTGTTAAACTTATTATAATACTACATATCTGATTTTTTAAAATTGGTCTCTAGGAATCGCCGTGGCAAGGGTCAACATTTGGGGGTAGGGGGCGAGCTCCGCACGCCCCCTACCCCCAAATGTGAGGTCTCTCACGGGAATTCCCATAGAACCTTAAAAATTGATTGAAAGGGGATGGGAGTGGTCTAAATGGTGGTGTTTTACAAAATCCACTGGAATAAGTGTCATGGCCACAGGCCCGCCTTCGGCGTGAACGCAGCGTCGCCATAGGCGTGCAGAGCAAGCGAAGTGAAGCATGCCCTGAGCATGTCGAAGGGAATCCCTGAAACCAAACAATTACCATCACACTCATTTTTCACTCCTTTCCAACAATCCCAGCAACTTACCAGAGCGCAGCATCCGGCGCAGGTATTGCAGGCTGTAACCGCTATACAGGGCAGCAGCCTTCACGGATTTGTGATTGTTCAATACAATGGGGATAACACTTCGATTGGTAGAAACCATCCCGACCTCACTTGAGGATGTCAGACAATTCCTCTAATTTGCTTTGATTTTCGAACCTCAGCATCTCGAGAAACTGCCCCACAACAACTTGAAAATAATTCCCTTTTCATTCGTAGCGCAAGGCTTCGACTGGTTGCATGCGTGTCGCCCGTAAAGCTGGATAGAAAACAGACAAGGCCATTCCGGCTAAAGCACCCAAAAATCCCAACACCAAGGCTTCTCTCATAATAAGCCCTAAAATCGCACTTCGCCGCCAGCCTAGTGCCCGTAGTACGCCAATCTCGCGAGTTCGTTCGAGGGTACTCATCAGCATTGATCTTTTTTACTACTTTTTCAGCCTGGGATGGTTCAGGTTTTTATAGATCATGCGATTGGATCGTTCTTATTGAGAATTTTCTTTCTGCAACACCCAAACTCGTTCGTCACCCGATCTAGCAGGGGATATCAATCACAAAAATTGTATCCCAGATACTCAGATACTGATGATATCAATCAATATGTGCTTCTTTAGCATGATTGACAAAAAAGTGCATCCGGTTGAAAAAATTGACCTCGCTGACACCGGCATCCGCATCCAAGAACAAGAGGTTCACCTGGGGGTAAAGTTCCTTGATCCGCTTCTGGACCCCTTTGGCAATCACATGGTTGGCAATACAGCCAAACGGCTGCAGACATAACACATTGTTAACCCCCGCTTTTACGAAAGATGCAATTTCTCCGGCAATCAACCAGCCCTCTCCATATTGGTGATTCAAACTGACAATTTGTTGGGCTTTATTGGCAATCTCTGAAATGTCGGAGTGCCGATGGTAAAAGCGATATTTCTGTTTAACGCTGTCAAACTGATCCAGAAAATTCCGGATCAGTTTTAGCCCCAGGAATGAAATCATCCACAAGAAATTAGGGCGTTTCAGCTTGGTTTGTACGCTGGTGTGCAAACTGACGATCCCCCCAGCAAAGAATTCCAAAAATGTGGGCATCACCACTTCAATTCCCTGGCTCATCAACCAATCCGCTGCAAAATTGTTGGAGAAGGGATTATATTTCACGTAGATTTCCCCCACAATCCCTGCCTTGGGGTAGGATTGTGGATTAACTTGGATGGTATTGAAATCATTCACGGCGTGCTCAAGCGCATCTAATAATGACTCTTTCTCAACCGGTATGTCTCCCCACATAAAGGCATTCAAATAATGATCAACCACTTTTTGGGTAGAACCTTTTTCTTCTTCCCGGATGGCAGCAGCATGGTACATATCGGAGAGCGCGTCCGTAAACATCATCCCCAACAGCGCAGTGTACATATATCGCTTCGCATCAAACTCAAACCCTGGCTGATCGTTGAGAACCTGCATATTCGTGGATAAAGTCACCACCGGAACATTTTCAAACCCCGCGCCAATCAAGGCCTTTTTAATCATCGAAGGATAACTGGATGCCCGGCACTGTCCACCGGTTTGAGAAAAACAAATCGCCGTTTTTTGGGGATCGTATTTCCCAGATTGGAGTGCCTTAATCAAATCACCAATAGTGATAATACCGGGGTAACAAATCTCGTTGTTGGTGAATTTCAGTCCAACATCCACGGATGTGCGATCCGCAGGCGGCAAAACCACAATCTCGTATCCCATATCGATGAAGGGCCGTACAATGGGCGGGGAGCAAAACTGCGAAAAATCAGGAACGATCAACGTTCGGCCTGCATCCTGGTGCTGAAAAACCTTGACTTTCGTTCGAGGGTTGTAAGAATGCTGCTTGACCTTCTTTTGATGCACCATTTCCATCATGGATCGGAGCCGCAACCGGGTAGATCCGGCACTCTCGATTTCATCAATCCGAATGACGGTTGGATTTTTGCCGTATTCACTCAGGATTGTACTGACTTCATCCAAGACAAATGGGTCTGGCCCGCAACCAAATGAATTCAGTTGTACCACTTCGACATGATTTTGCTGCGCGGCCCAACGGGCGGCGTGATAATAGCGGTTGAGATATTCCCACTGGGTCATGACATGTCGGTTATCCAATTTCTCTCCCGGCTCAATGGGGATGGAATCCTCTGTAATTACATCCAACCCAAAATTGGTCAGAATGTCAGGGATTTTGTGATTGATCTGGGGATCGATGTGGTAGGGGCGCCCCAAAATCAGGATGACGGATCGATCTTCAAATTCCGCGGTTTGCAGGATTTTGGCTGCCTGAGAACGCAGTTCAACCTTGAAGTTTCTTTGTGTATCCAGGGCTTTGGAAAACGCCCGTTGAATCAGCCTATTGGGCACACCCAGATTGGACAGATAGGTGATACAGGCCTTTTTGAGGAGTTTTTTGTCATCCAGGTTGATGGATGGCATATCTAAGGGGATATTGTATTTCCGGTTGGGATCAATCACACTGCGGATAACATCCGGATAACCAGAGACCACCGGACAGTTAAAGCTATTGGCGGCATCACTGAAGCTGCTTTCCTCATAGAAAACCATCGGGAAAAATATCCGATCCACCCCGGCATCGATCAGATCAATGATATGCCCGCTGACTAACTTGGCCGGATAACACAGATTTTCCGACATGATGTGTGCGGCCCCTTTTTGAAAGATGGCGTTGCTCGAGGGAGCAGATAACTGCACTTGGATGCCGGATTTAACAAAAAGCGTGTTCCAGAACGGGAAGTTTTCAAACTGGTTGAGGACTCTCGGAATACCGATTGTCAGCCTGGATTCAGATGTGGGACTCATCTCCCGGGCAAATAAAAGATCATATTTGATCGCTGGCAAGCTGATGCCCTGCCGCTTCGCTTTTCCGCTATTGGTGAATACATTCTCACAGCGATTGCCAGAAAAGAAGATATTTCCATTGGGGAATTTTAATCGGGTGACAGCACACTTATTTTCGCAGCCCTTACAATTGATCAGCCGCTTCTCATAATTTCCAACAGTTTCAAGATTTTCCAGGCCGATGAAGTTGCTGCTTCCATAGCCATTATCCAAGCAAGTGTCTCTGGCTGTCAGCGCCGCCCCATATGCCCCCATTAGTTCAGCCATGTCAGGGCAGGTTACCGATTTTTCTAATAACTGCTCCATCGCTTTTTGGACGGCCGGATTTCGAAAGGTTCCGCCCTGAACTACAATGTGTTCGCCAAGTTGGTCGTTATTCGTAACTTTCAATACCTTGTGCAAAGCGTTTTTGATCACCGAGTAAGCCAGCCCAGCCGAAATATCGTTAATCTCAGCTCCCTCTCGCAAGGCTTGTTTCACCCTGGAATTCATGAAAACCGTACACCGAGTCCCCAGGTCACAAGGAGCCTGCGCCTTACAGGCTTTATCCGCAAAGTCAGCTACTTCATGGCCCATAGACCGGGCAAAGGTTTCAATAAATGAGCCGCATCCAGATGAACAGGCTTCATTGATCTCTATATTCTGAATGAAACCATCTTTTACAAATATCGCTTTCATATCTTGCCCGCCGATATCCAGGATAAAAGATACCTGCGGGTCAAATGCCCTGGCAGCCCGGAAATGAGCCAGGGTCTCAACCATGCCGTTATCAAAACCGAATGCGGACCGGATCAAATCTTCGCCATAGCCAGTTACCACGCATCGGGCAATCTCTGGTTTCTTCCCATGCGTTTTGAAAATTTCACGAATTTCTTTCAATCCGTTCTGACAGGCCTGGATGGCGTTGCCGCGGTTGTTGCGATAGTATTCAAAAACCAGCCTGCCATTTGAGTCGATCATTACCAGCTTGGTGGTGGTTGACCCTGAATCCACACCCAGGAAGAGTTTATCCCCATTGATATTTTCCACCTTGATGTGTTCAAATTTCTGATGGGTTGAGGTTAACGCCCAAGTTCTGCGATCCACATCATCCACAAATAAAGCTGGTAAGCGATTGTGTTGTTGATCGAGATGTTCTTTTTGGATGCTAAACTGTTCTATCAAATCGCTGAGCATACAGGTTTGCCGTTTTGAGCTTTTTGCCAGGGCCGCCCCAATTGCGGGGAGCAGTTCCGTATTTTCAATTTTCAGGACATGAGATTCTGCAAGTCGTAAAACTTCTATAAATGCTGATTTCAATGCAGGCAGAAACGTCAGCGGCCCACCGCAAAATAGAATCAAAGGTTGAATATCCTGCCCCCGGGAGAGGGTGGCCAGCGTTTGTAACACGACGGCGTGAAATACGGACGCGGCGATATCGGCTTTGGGAATATCCCGGCTGAGCAGGTTTTGGAGATCTGTTTTGGCGAACACCCCACAACGAGAAGCCATTGGATAGATCATCGAATGCTGATTGGCTAACTCATCCAGGGCTGTAATGGGTACATTTAGGAGGTTGGCCATTTCATCGATAAAGGCGCCGGTTCCCCCGGCGCAGGAACCATTCATTCGAATATCCGGCCTACCATTTTCGCGAAAGAATATGATCTTGGCATCTTCTCCCCCAATATCGATTAAAGTTTTTACATCCGGGTAAAGCTGTTTGACCACTTCTGCTGAAGCCACCACTTCTTGAATAAAGGGAAGTGCATATTTCTCCCCAATTCCCAACCCGGCAGAGCCAGTTACCAATAAATCTAAGTTGACATCTCCCAGGCGGCTCAATGCCTCTTGGAGAATCACATTCAGTGTTCCCAGTGTATCAGCCTTATGTCTACGATAAGCAGAAAACTGAATTTGCGCTTTGTCATCCAGAATCACAACTTTGGCTGTCATTGATCCGATATCGATTCCAATGTGAAGTTTACTCATTTCTTGAATTTTCACCTTCAGTTTCAATCTGCCAAAGAAAGGAAGTCAGCTTATCAGCTGAGCGCAGGCTTGAACCCCGATCACGACTGAATTCACGTTGATCTCGAAGATTTCATTCCACTTTTCCAAATCAACGGTCGGGATCATGCTAAGTTCATTCGAACCGACAATATTTACCAGGATGTGCAACCCGCCAAAATTTTCTTTCGTCTGTGCAACAGCATCTTCCCACTGCTGCTGGTTGGTTACATCCAGTTTGACAAACAGTGCATTCCCCCCAGCATCATTAATTTCTTCCGCCAACGCTTTTCCCCGGTTCTCTTTTCTGCCTGCGAGAACAACGGATGCGCCTTCTTTTGCAAACAGTCTTGGTGATGCTCTGCCCATCCTGCCATAAGCACCAGTGATCAATGCTACTTTGTTTTCAAGTCTCATTTTATATTCTCCTAACTCATGCATGAGTTTTATTCGATTTATCTTCCTACGGCTCAAGTAAGGTTCACTAAATTACCGCCCAAACTCGAGAAAAACTACTCGATGCGTTTTGGAACCTCTACTGCGAAAAGAAGATTGAACACATCGCCTTAGGGGTATGCCACAAGGCTTGGCCTTGCTAACGGCAGAACGGCAAAAAACGCCGTTCTGCTTTTTTATTCGCCTGCATTCAAGCTTTCTGTTGGAGGGTCACCAAATTCTCCATCACAAAAAATCAATCTACCTGGCTAACTATCCCAACCTTCGCCATCGTAATAGCGGGTTCCGCGGTGACCTTTGCGGGGATATGGCTTCTCGAGCTTTTCCCCAGGCGTGTTAACAAAGATCAAGCTGCGGGGTTTTCCGGAAGAGGGATTGACTGCCCCAAACTCAATCCGGGCAATTTGACATCTCCCTATCACCATATCTTGCCAGATTGTATAAACGTATTCGCCAACTTCGAGACGAGATGGTTTACCAGCCATATGAAATTCAAATTCTCCAACTGGTCCGTCATACAAAGCTTCAACGGCTTCGATGCCATGCTTTTGGGGGATAGTTTTTGTTATGCCGCTCATTCGTTTACTCCTAA
>CAYQQX010000183.1:0-8742 GCA_964419495.1 uncultured Anaerolineales bacterium | reverse complement strand
CTTTCTCTCTTTCCTTTTGTCCTTTTTGGTTCCGGCTCGTCCGGGTTAGGTATTTTGAATGGGTATTAACATGAAAAATCCCCACCATCGGTGAGGATTCAGGAAAACTACCCGCTAATGCCTTTAGATCAACCCGATCTCTTTTGCCTTTGTGATCGCTTCATGTCTGCTGTGCACGTATAGTTTAGAATAGATATTTTTTATGTGTGTTCGAAGGGTGCTTGTCGTGATATACAGTTGATCTGCAATTTCAGGTACTGAAAGTTCAGAGACCAAACACTGCAACACTTCATTTTCTCTTTCGCTTAGGGTATCGAAATACTCAGTTTGAGATTCAGGAATGCCCGTTTGTTGAAGGAGAGTATTCAAAATATCTCTGACAAAATTCGATGCTGCGCTTCGAGATTCAATTTCCCGGTATAGACCAGCCATCTCATTGCCATCCTCCAAAAATAACCGACAGAACCCATCTGGCTCTGCAAGATCTAGCGCGGACTCAAGAGAGGTCATCGCTCTAGAATTATCTCCAAGTGCAAAGTGTGCTCGAGCCTTCAGCAGGTAAACTTCGATTATTTTGCTCAGAAAACCTAGACCATCCAAAGATGGCAATACGAGCTCGAAAATATTCAGCGCTTCGTTATATCGTGCTTCAGCAATGAGAACTCTTCCTAAGACAACCAATTCATAAAGCAAGATAACATTCTCTCCCAATCTTGCTGATGGCTCCAGTGTTTTTGCTCCAATATAATTATCTAATTCGTTTTCGGAAACCCAACGCTGTGCAATACTCAAGTCGCCACTCTTGAGATGCAAGTGAATTTTTTGAGAGGTCACATACTTAACATCAGATTCAGTCGCAGTATTTTTATTTGCCAACCATAGGGCATCTTCCATATACTGAAGGGCTTTTCCGGCATCCCCTTGTTGTTGAAAGATTTGAGCCAAGGTAACATAGCTATCAATGGACGTAAATTCTCTCCATCGCTTGCTGAGGTCGATGGACTCCAAAAGATATTTTTGGGCTAATTCGAAATGATTCCATTCCCAATATATTTTGCCTAATCCCATCAGAGCATCACTTGCTGCAGGCATGTTTCTCTTTTGATCACCTGTGGCGATACCGATAGCTCGCTCAAAAACATCTTTGGCTGAATGTAAGTTCCCATATTGGGCCGTTGCGGCTCCAATCCGACAGAGGGCAATGATCGCAATCAGAAAATTCTGACTTGCCAGGCTGGATTCTGCTACTTCTCCCAGAACTTCCAAGCCTCCTTTGGGGTCGCCGCTGATTGCTAAAGCGCCACTCAAATTCCAGGCAGCAATATTCCGAAAAAAGTGATCTTCAGGAGACAGCTGTCGCAGTGCCTGTCTAGAAAGATCAATCGCAGTGGATAATTCTCCATCATAGACGGCCAAAATTGCCCTGACTGTGTTCTGCTGAATTTCTTGGGATTCGTTTTCCGGTTCGACATTATCTAGAACAGCACTTGCAGAATCCTTTTCACCTCGAGATATCAATATTGCCCAGGCGTAAAGGATTCCCAAAAGAGGTCGCTGAACCACAAATTTCAGTGGAAGTTTTTTCACCCACCTCAAAAAGGTATGGATCTCACTGCGCAGGATCGTGATGATTGCGTTTTGTTCAATCAAAGTTGCAGCTCGATCAATATGCTCCCCTCGAAAAGCGTACTCAATGGCTTCATCTTGAAAACCATGATCACCGAACCATTGACTGGCGTTCGCATAAAGTGATGGAATTATTTCTGGTTGATTCTCCAACATGCGTTGATTGAGCAGGCTGGCGAAGAGCCTGTGATAACGAAACCACTTGCTTTCATCATCCAATGCAACGATGAACATATTTGCATCCAAAAGATCCTTGAGAATTTTCTGGCTATTCGATCTCCCCAATACTGCATCGCAAAGTGATCCAGAAAGTCGATCTAGTATGGATGTCTTTATGAGAAAATCACTTATCTGATCAGACTGCTGATTAATTACTTCCTCAGTGAGGTAATCGGCGATATAGGTTTGGCTACCGGATAAATTTTGAATGTATTGCGTTGGGTTTGATCGAGATTTTAAGGTTATGGCGATCATCTGTAATGCAGCAATCCAACCATCGGATCGCTTGATGAGGGTTTCGATACTTTCAACCGGTAGTTGCAAATTTTGGATCTCGTTGAGTAGAACAATTCCCTCTTCAACAGAAAATCGCAAATCAGAGGCCCTAATTTCAACCAATTGCCCACGAGCGCGTAATCTTGCTAATGGGAGTGGTGGATCAGATCGCGTGGTGATCACCAAATGCATGGTTGAAGGTGAGTGATTGAGAAGATAGGAAACCACCTCATGGATCTCGTCGTTTTGGATATGGTGGTAATCTTCCAATACAAATACAAAATTCTTCTGCGAATGCGTAATCTGGTTTATCAGGGGAATGAGAATATTTTCTACCTGGGTCTGTTGAGGCGTTTGGATGAGTGTAAGCAATTGCTCATCTACGTCAATTTCAATTGAAAGCAAACTTTCAAAGACATAAGCCAAAAAACGCCCGATATCATTATCGCTCTCATCGAGTGTGAACCAGCATGATGGCAGCAAGGAACGATTGCACCATTCAGAAAGCAGTGTCGTCTTACCGTATCCCGCCGGAGCTGAGATCAGCGTAAGCTTTTCATTCAATCCATCGCTAAATTTATCTTCTAATACAGGTCGAGGAACAAGGTTTGAAAGTGGAGGCGGAATATAAACCTTTGTTGATAGGATCTGTGTATTCACCGGATATTCCTTTGGGTAGATCTATCGCATTCACAACATATCTTACTCGATTTTCATCAGATATTGTGAGCATCAGAATACTAATTCGAATAATCATCCTAAAGGAATATTATTTGGTATTGGTTATATAATTGAGCCTGGACAAATGCAATACCAATTCAAATCCTATTGTTCTGTGATAATCGAACCTATGCAGATTGCCAATAACCATCTCAAAGGAGACCTAACGATGTTGGGTTTAGATAAATACGACAACTTGTTTGTGATATGGGCTTTTATAATGCAGATTTTATTGATTGTGCTATTTGCAATCCGCAAAACCAATTTAGAACTCATCCTGCAATATGGTTGGGTCTTTTATCTGTTGTGCATTCCGGCCGTCATTATTAGCATCGTTATGATGCGCGCTGGAAAAGAATGGTCATTCTGGATGGGAGGAATCCTTTCCCTATTTTGGGCAATTTTGGGTTACGTCGTTGAATATCAATTGGGTATCAAGTGGCGAAATCCCGTCGTATGGCCTGTGATGATCCCTTATGTGATATTGTATTTGGGAACGATTATGTTTTATTGGTTTCCCCTGGGAATTCTCAGCCGACCGATGTGGTATATCTATGCCGTACTGTTTGCGTTGGGGACATTCTTAAACATTACATCCCACTAAAAGGTATGATCATTTTTTTACCCCACATTTAACAATAAGCAAGCCGCCTGATGACTCTCCCCCACGGTATGATATTGCGGCACAATCTCGGTACATTCAGGCATCACCTCAGGGCAGCGCGGGTGAAAGCGGCAGCCGGTGGGCAAATCGATGGGGTTGGGTGTTTCCCCCTTAAGAACAATGCGTTTTTTACGCCGTTGGGGATTTGGCGCAGGGATCACGGACATCAACGATTTTGTATAGGGATGTTGGGGGTTGCTCAATACTTCCCTGGCCGGACCTTTCTCTACAATGATCCCCAGATACATCACAGCGACTTGCTCGGCAATATAAGTTGCGCTTGCCAGGTCGTGGGTGATATAAAGCATGGCGATCTGGTGCTCATCGCGCAAGCGTAACAACAAATTAAGGATCTCCGCCCGGATAGAGACATCCAGCATCGAGACGGGCTCGTCGGCAACCAGGTAAAGCGGGTTCATTACTACTGCGCTGGCGATCACCACCCTCTGGCGCTGACCTCCTGAAAGCTCCTGGGGGTAGCGCTGTAAATAATCGGCGGGCGGCTTTAAACCTGCATCATCAAGGGCTGTTGTCACCTTGGCAAATCTCGATTCTCGGTCTGTGGCCAGCTTGTGAACATTCAAAGGCTCCACAACCGCCTGATATACAGTCTGGCGGGGGTTAAGAGACTCGTAAGGGTCTTGGAAGATCATCTGAGCTTTGCGGCGTAGTTCTTTGCAACCCGAACCACCTGCCATCTCGACCACATTATCCCCTTGAAGTTGAATCATTCCCTCGGAAGGCTCGACCAAACCTAAAGTACAAAGGCCCGTGGTGGTCTTCCCCGAACCAGATTCGCCCACCAAAGCCAAGATTTCGCCGCGCTGCAAGGAAAAAGACACACCATCTACAGCATGAACATTTTGCTGCGGCACGCGTCTCAGCGAACCAAAGAGCCCTCTCGGAATGGGGTAAAGTTTGCGCAGATCTTTGACATCCAAAACGGTATCATTCATCCGCAGGCCTCCCTTTCGGTTGGGCTAACAGGCAGCTGCATATATGCCCTGGTTCCACGGTGTAAACGTCCGGTTCTTCACGCGTGCAGCGCTGGCCACCCACTCCACAGCGCGGCTCGAAGCGGCAGCCAGGAGGCAGATTGTCTAAGGGTGGAGGGTGCCCGGGGATGGAAGCCAATTCCGAATCTGGATTTTCAATATCAGGGAAGGCCAACATCAGGCGTTGGGTATAAGGATGAACCGTCTTGTTGAAGATTTGATCCGCATCGCCATATTCAACCATGCGACCGCCATACATCACCAGCACATGATCGCAATACTCGGCTACCACGCCCAAGTCGTGGGTGACAACCACAATCCCCAGGTTGAATTCAGATTTGAGTTCTTCAAGCAGCTCCATGATCTGGGCCTGCACCATCACGTCTAGCGCGGTCGTAGGTTCATCGGCAATCAGAACTTTAGGCTGACATGCCAGGGCCATAGCGATCATGGCGCGCTGGCGCATCCCGCCTGAAAATTGGTGTGGGTAGCGGTTTTTGTACGTTGACGCCACCCCAACATAATCCAGTAATTTTTCGATCTCCTTTTCAATCTGGTCCCTGGGTAAAGCAGTATGCAGCATGATAGCTTCGCGGATTTGTGAGCCTACTGTGCGGACCGGGTTAAGGGCATTCATGGCACCCTGGAACACCATTGAAATTTCACCCCATCGTTTCTGCCTCATCTCTACCAAAGGGATGCGCATCAAGTCGCTGCCATCCAAGAGCACGGAGCCACTGACGATGCGCCCGACTTCAGGCAACAATCGCATCAGTGCCAGCATCGCAGTAGTTTTACCGCAGCCCGATTCGCCTACCAATCCCAGAGTTTTGCACGGTTCAAGATCAAAATCCAAAGCCTCGACAGCGCGATAAATGCCCGATTCCGTATGGTATTCAACAGTTAAGTTTTGCACGGATAACAAGCTCATCGTTTGGCTGCTCCTACAGCGGCGCCTGGACTAAAGCGGTCGAGTAAGGAGACGATCTTCAATTCATTGAAGAGGTGGTGGTTGCGCAAACGAGGATTGACAATTTCCTGAACGGCATTGCTGACCAAATTCAACCCTAGAGTCACCCAAGCCAGCAGGAAACCTGGTGGTACTAAATACCACCAAGCGCCACCAGAAACCGCGCCTCTAAGGAAAGCCCGGTTGAGCATGCTTCCCCAACTGATCAATGACGGATCCCCCAGACCCAAGAAGCTCAGACTAGCCTCTGAGATGATGGCATAGGAAATATCCAGGGTTGCAGACGCGAAGATCACCGGCAGCACCTGCGGAAGGATATGCACCATCACGATGCCAAAATGGCTGACGCCGATGGCGTTGGCTCGCAAGATAAATTGGCGCTCCTTGACCGATAAAACCTGGGCTCGCACCACTCTGGCCGTATACGGCCAGGAGAGCAATCCGATCACCAGGATGATGTTCCCGATCCCCCGACCTGCTACAGCGATGATCACCAACATCAACGGAAGCGTAGGAATGACCAGGATCCCATCCGTGATGCGCATCAGCAAGATATCGAGCCTACCGCCCACATATCCAGCCAGCAGGCCGATAGTACATCCTAAAAGGATCGTGATCAGTGAGGCGGAAAATCCCACCAGTAGTGATATGCGCGAACCGTAGAACACAGAGCTGAGCACATCCCTCCCTACCTCATCCTGCCCTAAAAGATGGCCGGGACTCGGTGCAGCCAATACGTCTTTTGCAGTTGCACTGATCGTATCGTGGGGGTCATAGGGAGAAATCCATGAAGCCAGGAGAGCGATGACTGTGATGAGAAGCAGCATGAGCCCACCGATAACCCCTTGCCGCTTGCGGATGAACTCATCCCAAAATGAACTACCCGAGATGCCTTTTTTAGTCATTGATCACCTCACATCTCGACCCGCGGATCCAATACCGAATATGTCAAATCCGCCAGAAAATTTGCCAGGATTACGCTGATCGCAAGAAGAAGGAATACGCCTTGCAGAACTGGATAATCGCGCTGCGCAATCGAATCGAACATCAGCCTGCCTAAACCGGGCCAGGAGAAAATGGTCTCAATCTGGATGGCACCCCCCAAAGCATATCCCAGATCCAGAGCGATCACGGTGACCAGGGGTAAAGAAGCATTCTTGAGGGCGTGTTTCCATAGCGCCCCGATGGAACTTAGTCCTTTTGCTTTGGCAGTGAGAATATAATCTTCGGAGAGCACTTCCAAGGTGGAGTTGCGCACCACCAGTACATAAGCCCCGAAGAGCAGCAAAGCCATCGTAGAGGCTGGCAATACTAAATGGCGGCCGATATCCAGCCAGCGCTCAAAGGTATTAGCATAGGTAGCCCCCAGGGTGATGTACCCTCCTGAAGGCAAATATCCACGCCCAAGGGTAAGTAAGATGATTCCCAGCCAAAATGGCGGCATAGACCAGGCAATCAACCCGATGAACAGCGCCGCAGCATCGATCTTACTGCGAGCTTTCCAGGCTGCAATAATGCCAAGCACGGTTCCAAAAAGTATTCCTGTAATCTCCCCCGCCATAATCAGCAGCACTGTTGGTCCAAGCCGAGCGCTGATTAACTCTGCCACTGGCACTTTTTGACGAAACGATTGGCCCAATTCACCTTGAAACGTATTCTTGAGATAATAGGAAAACTGGCTGTCGAAGAGAGCAGAAAAAGCACCTTGTTCGCGCATCGCCGGGATATTGAACCAAATAGGTTTGTCGAGCCCATATTGTTCCCGAATCATCTCCCTGGTTTCCGGTTTCATGCGCGGGCTGGCGATCATGGAAATTGGATCACCCGGCACAATACGAAAAAGGAAGAAGTTGAAGGTGAGCACTGCTGCCAGGGTGATCAGGCTGAATAGAACTCTGCGCAAAATATTCTCGATATTTTTCACTTCAGGCTAGCCTTTCTGAAATTTCTCTCGCAATACATCCTTTAGAGTTGGTCTGCCAATTTCTTGAAGTTCGTACTGTACCCGTTGAGAAGGCTTATCAATCTTGAGTGTGCGACCGAGATCGATGGGCGTTCCTATCACAACAAGGTCAACATCGGCATTTTGGATGGTCTGCTCCAATTCCTTCATCTGGTGATCGCCGTACCCCATGGCAGGCAGGACGTCCCCAGTGGTGGGATATTTTTGGTAAGTATCGATGATCGTGCCAACGGCAAAGGGCCGCGGATCAACGATCTCTGACGCGCCGTAACGTCGCGCCGCCACCCAACCAGCCCCATAGGCCATCTCGCCATGAGTCAATGTGGGGCCATCTTCGACGACAAGCACCCGCTTATCACTGATCTTACCGGGATCGTCTACGAAGAGCGCCGAGGCCCCTTCGATGATCTGCGCCTTTGGATTCAACTTTCGTAAGGATTCACTGACCGTCATAACATCTTCTCGGTCTGCGGTGTCAACTTTGTTAATCACGAAAACATCTGCCATACGCACATTGGCCTCGCCGGGGTGGTAGCTGGTTTCGTGCCCCGGTCGATGAGGATCGGCCACAACAATATTGAGGTCTGCCTGATAAAAAGGCAGGTCGTTGTTGCCGCCATCCCAGAGCACAATATCCACTTCAGACTCAGCCTGTCGGAGAATCTTCTCGTAATCCACCCCAGCGTAAACGATCACACCATTATCGATGTGGCGTTCATACTCCTCGCGCTCTTCAATTGTGCAGTCATGCTTGCCGAGGTCAGCGTAGTCGGCGAAACGCTGCACGATTTGTTTGGTAAGATCGCCATAGGGCATGGGATGGCGGATCGCTGCGACTTTGTAACCCATATCGCGCAGAATCATGGATACCCGGCGCGTGGTCTGGCTTTTACCCGACCCGGTGCGTACTGCGCAAACGGAAACAACCGGTTTGGTCGATTTGAGCTGGGTATTTTTCAAACCCATCAACCGAAAATCAGCGCCTGCAGCCAGGACCAGTGAAGCCTTATGCATTACGTATTCATGGGGCACATCGCTGTATGAAAATACCACCTGATCGATATCATGGTTCTCGATCAAAGGCAACAATTCACCCTCAGGGTAAATGGCGATTCCCTGTGGGTAGAGTTCACCGGCCAATTCGGGTGGGTAGGTACGCCCTTCGATATCCGGGATTTGGGTGGCAGTAAAGGCGACTACCTCAAATTGCTCATTGTCACGAAAATAGGTGTTGAAGTTGTGGAAATCGCGCCCCGCCGCGCCCATGATAAGTATGCGTTGTTTTGGCATAAGTAACCTTTCAATAGAT
>CAYQQX010000182.1:0-8750 GCA_964419495.1 uncultured Anaerolineales bacterium | reverse complement strand
GATTAACCCAATGGCGCAGCTCTAAGAGAATTTCTTTTCTACCAACAAATGGCATTTCCATAGATTTGTGTAAATGCCATTTGGGTTGTTTTAATCTTAATTCATCATTTTCACTGGGATTGAAGTATCGAGATAAGTTTGTAATCTTGTCTGGTGGATTAGTATTCAACAATTGACTGTATAAATCGACAGTTTTATCGAAATGAATTTTGGCAGCACTTGTACGCCCTAATTCGATCAGAATTTGCAAATATAAGAAATGAAAATCATCATGAAGAGGTTCAATGTCGATGAGCGACTGACAGTAGGATAATGACGCCTCAAGGTCTCCAACTATGGAGGCGTGATAAGCCAACCGTTCTAGGATACTGCCTTGCAAATAGTTATAGTGCGAAGACATTCGAGTTAGCCAATTGTCCAATTCGACAGTGCCAGAGAAATAAGAACCGCTTAAAAAACCAGTACCCCTCCAGATGTTTGCCGCTGATTTTAGCTTTTCAAATATTAGATCGGGTAATGGGTCCGTTTGGGGGATTTGCCAGGGTGTTTTACCAGTTTGGTCAAGAATATCTTCGAAGGCAATGCTGTCTACATAGATTCGATTGATATCGAGTTCTACAGTATCTGCATGGGTTAGCAAGATAGATGAGTCAGGTAATGCTTTACGAAGACGGCTGAGATTTTCTTGCAACCGCCGGCGTGCTTTGGCGTCAGTCGTATTTTCCCAAAACAGAGAAATCAATTCTTCTCTACCAACCGGATTTTCTTTGGATGCAAGATAGAACAGGATCGCTCTGGGGATACGCCTGAGGATGTCAATTTTTTCACTTCCCCAACGGACTTCGGGGGGACCTAGGAGAAAGATCTCAAGTTTTTTCATACCAACAATTAGATTGCCAAACCCATTTTACCAAAGCAAAATCTTATTTGTGTTGGTTCGAGTGATTTGTTACTTTTTCTGTTCCCCATGACCCTAATAAAAAACACGGCCCTTTTCAGGACCATGTTTGCATAAATTCTGGTTAAGCCGTAGTACGTTGCTTGGCGATTTGAAGGATTTCTCTGGCTGAGTGGATTGTGCTTTCGCTGACCTCTCCTAGCATCTGGGCCAGCTCATTGAGACGATCTTGACCATCAATGGGTTGTGCTTGTGTTGTTGTTCGGCCATCTAGAACGCTCTTCTGAACACGATAATGCTGATGCCCAAAAGCAGCCAGTTGCGGTAAATGGGTGATGCAGAATACCTGATGGCGTTTGGCCAACAGCCAAAGTTTTTGTCCTACAACTGTGCCAACGCGTCCGCCAATTCCTTGATCGATCTCGTCGAACACCAACGTGGGGATGTGATCTGCTTGAACGAGCACATTTTTCAAGGCTAGCATCAATCGGGCAGTTTCACCACCGGAGGCAATACGAACTAAAGGTTTGAAACCCTCACCGGGGTTGGTCTCGATGAAGAACTCGACTTGTTCATGACCATCTGCGTTGAAAGCCACGCGATCTCCACTGGGTAGAATTATCCCATTGGGATCTGGTTCCTGCATGAAATTAACTTGAAAGCGTGCCCCAGACATTTTTAAATCAGCCAACTCTACTTCGATGGCTTTTTGCATTTTGTCTGCAGCGGCGTGGCGTTTATTGGCGAGCGCTTGGGCGCGTACCCCAAGCTCAGTGAGAAGCGTTCCTTCTTCGCTTTCTAGCGTCTCGATGCGTTCACTGGCATGGGTTATGGCATCTAAATCTTGTTTTGCCTTTACCCCGAATGCGATGATATCTTGAATTGAATCGCCGTATTTCCGTTTTAATGTGCTGATCAGATCAAGCCTTTCTTCCACCTGATCAAGCCGTTTGGGGTTGAACTCCAAATTATCTAGATAAACCCGCAGAGCATGACTGATTTCTGACAGCTCTTCAAAGGTTGTTGTGGCTTGCTCTTGAAGTGTAGTTTGACTCTCATCAAGTTGCGTGAGACTGGTCAACGCTTCGGCAACTTCCCCAAGTCGATCAGTAATCGATGGCTCTTCTGGGGAGCTTTCGTCAAGGATAACCAGCGCTTTTTGCCCAAGGGATGAGAGCTTCTCAGCATTTGCCAGGCGATTGCGTTCTTCTTCGAGTTCCGCTTCCTCTCCAGGGTTCAGGTTGGCAGCCTCAATTTCGTTGATTTGGTATGTGAGCAAATCGGCCCGTTGCGCTGCTTGGCGTTCGTTTGCTCTGAGTTCCTCGAGTTCTTGGCGTACCTTCAATAGGTGATGGTACATGGAGCGATATTCGTCGAAAGTGTTTTGCAGATCAGCATAGCGATCAAGCAGGCGCAAATGCTGACTAACTCGCAGCAGAGAGAGATGTTCCGATTGCCCATGAATATCAACCAGGTGCTGGCCGATTTCTCGCAAAATGCTAACGTTGGACACACGTCCATTGATGCGCACGACATTGCCTCGATCTCGTCGAATTTCGCGACCTAATGTAACAAAGTTGGGATCATCAAGCATTGCTTCGCGTTCCAAGACAGCATGAATAGCTTTCTTGGATGCAGGGGGAATTCGGAAAGTAGCTTCTACTAATGCGGTTTCCGATCCGCTTCTGATAAAGGTGCTGTCTGCGCGGCTGCCCAATAGCGTATTAAGCGCGTCCATAATGATGGATTTTCCCGCACCAGTTTCTCCGGTAAAAGTGATCAATCCGGGTTTGAAGCGAAGCTGCAGCTTATCGATGATGGCGAAATTTTCGATATATAGTTCAGATAGCATGATATTTGCAATCGGTCAGCGATTGAAGGTCAGGCCGCTAATACGGTAATAAACAGTTGATGTGACAATAAGAGCGTACGCGATATCCCAAATTGAAGAGAATAATATTCCAAAAACTGATCCGAATTCAGGCCTAAAGAGCAACAGTGTAAGAATTGGCCCAATGACTGAGGGTAACGCTCCCAGCAGAGTTCCAGCTGCGATTGTGTAAAACAAGTATTTTGCCCGACGACGGCGAGTGATAAATCGCATCAACTCAGCGATACCCATGCCAGCCAATGGGGCCAGAAAAAGGACAAAGAAGCCAAATCTCGAGGCGATTAAGCTTCCTATATAGGATAACACTGCTGCGACAATAAATCCAAGGGGATAATCGTAGAATTCAGCAGTGTTAAATATCTTCTGTTGAGTGCGCACGCAATCCTTGCAGCGGTATCCAGTTGGAGTGTGGATGGCGCATTTGCTGCAAATCAGCTTTTCACAGCGATTGCAGCGCAAGCTTGTTTCTGTATTTGGGTGATTAGAACAATAAAGAGTTGATGATTCTGTCATGGTAATTTCTTTGCCGCAGGATTATTGTACATATGCGGTGTTAGATTTCTATAAAAATATCCAGGATCCTGGATGCGTACAAATTGTGCCGTGTAATCGCTTGCCCGAGCATCAACGCGGTCGCCATCTCTCAGGTGAATAGGAACTTGCCCATCGATGCTGATCACAGCCTGATGGTCGGTATGCACAGTGATGGATACCGATGAGCCTTCTGCCAGGACGATAGCGCGATCAATAGAGAGGTGAGGGGCTACGGGTACCAGTAAGATGTTGCGAAGCTCTGGTGGCAGAATCGGACCTCCTGCTGCCAGTGCATATGCGGTTGACCCTGTTGAGGTGGCTGCAATCAATCCGTCGGCGACATAGGTGGTTAAAAAGCGGCCATCAACACTGGCTTCAAGGTTTACGGGACGTACGATTTCTCCTCGGCTGACCACCACTTCGTTCAAGACTTCCCAGGTGCCAATCTTTTCATCCGCACGCCAGTGTTCGGTGCACAGCAGCATACGATTTTCCAGCCAGGAATCTCCTGCGAGTAGTTTGTCGATCGCCAATTGCCATTCATCATGGCTGAATTCCATCAAAAAACCAAACTTGCCCATGTTGATGCCAAAGATGGGTACACCATGAGGTGCACAGAGTTGACCTGCCCGAAGCATGGTGCCATCTCCACCGAGAGCGATCATCAGGCCAGCATCTTTAGTTTCCACAGCCAAATGCAATTCGTCATCGTAAAGGTTGCCGAAAATGGCTTGTAATCCGCGCTCATGCAGATAATCGACAATTTGAGCGGCTTCCTCATATGCCTGTGGTATTTCAGGATGTGCTGCGACAACGATTGTTTGGAACGATGAAGAATTCATTTCTTTGAGATTATAGCGGTATCTTGGTATTCGGTGAACACTAAAGCCTCTGGTCGCATGTGGACCGATAGCCGCAATGATCGCACCTTCGCACGGAATCATGCGAGCGGTTGATTTTTCGCAAATGTCCTTTAGTGCGCATTTCAACTACTAATTCGATCAGATCAGCCTCGAGCTTCGGAGTATAGTCGATGCGATAAGTGCGATTTGGGTATTTCAATATCCCGTGTGAGGGTCGAATGCCATACGTAGAATTGACCAAATAGCAGTATGATGCCAGTTGAAAAATATGCGAATCATAAGGCGCATCTGTAACCCGAGATGATTTTACTTCCACCGGAATGACCATTTCGCCATCTTGGACAAGGTAATCGGGACGCCCGGACAACTCTAATTTGGCATCATAAAGCGGCTTTTCGACGGGACCCCATTTGCGTGTATCGGCATATATGACCTGGCCCCCAGGCAGTCCGGTAGCCTGGCGTTGCTGATTGGCGCGCCATAGAAGTAGGATACCAATAAGGAGAAAAGAGATCGCAAGAAGCGCCATAGTCTCAAATTTAGATTACCTGCATGGTTAAGTAAACAGCAAGCAATATCAACCCGATTAATAACAACAAATATGCCAAAGATTTGACAAGGCCACTGGTAAAAACACTGCGTCCATGCTGATGGTGTAGCTCCTGACCGCCTGCAAGTTCGTTTGTGTTTTCCGATGAAACACCTTGCTGACGATACCACCAGGCACGCTGGCAGTATAAATAGGAACTGATATCGGAAGCGCGGATCTTACGCATGAGATTGTCTCATTCAATCGTCATTCTTGGCAAATTCCGAAACTTGCTCTTCGAAGGCTTGCAATTGCTTTTCCAATCGTTGCTGGCGGAGGCTCATGGTTAGATCACCGCGTGTGCGCTCAGTTACACCACGGACAATGTCTGTGAGCCTGCGCAGACCTCCGGTGATGGCATCGGAATAATCCATGGTTACCAATGCATCATAGATATCGTCCATGTGCGCCAGTAAGCGGTCGGCTTCTGCAGAGTCGCCATGACGGAGCACATCCATGCACCGCCGGCGTAATTCACCCGCAGTTTCAGCAAGACCTTTCAAATAAGGCACATAATCCAAGTTGAGATCATCTGGAGTTGGAATGGGCTCTCCGATGACTAAAGCGTTGGTAAGGTTAGCTTCGGCATATTCTTTGAGCGCATCTTGCGTGTAGCCTGCATAGAAGAAATCTGGGTGATCTGTTGAATTGGCACTCAGAGATTTGGCTAATTCTTCTGCTTCCTTAAGCTGCTCCTGGGCCAAGGCTCGATCTTCACGGTGAATTGCTCGTATTGCATTGGCGCAGTGACGTGTGAGCATACGGGCCTGGCTCAACATTTGATCACGCACTTTTGTGCGTGTTCCATAAGACTGGTGTACTTGTTCAATGATTGCATCTAGATTTGGCATGGTTCACTTTTGGGGGGGCTTGAAAAGGTGTTCAGCCAGGGAATTGCCCCCAGGGATATTGATTTCCCCAAATTTGGCTTCATATTTGGATAAGTTTTCTCCCAGGGCATTGTAAAAGAGTTTGGCGCTGAAAGGGCTCATTAGCACCTGAGTTTTAACGTTTGCCGGTCCCGGTTTTCCACTTGGAACCATCAGTGCAAAGTCAAAGATCATCTCAGAGGGAGAGTGGGTGATGCGCGCAAGATTGACATAGACTGGAGCGAGGTCTTCGGGGATATTGAGGGCGATTTGCTTTTTCTCAGGCTGGGGTTGAGGCGAGGCCATAAAGAGTCTCCTGTTCTCATAGCGGTACGAGTCAACGCATTCTCCGAAGAAAATGAATTGACTCGTAGATGAATTTGTAGATCCTTCCCGTCTTTAGAAGGGGATATCGTCTTCGGATTCCTGACCTGGTGGCTGAGCGCTCTGGAAGGCCTGATCCTCGCCACGTGTGGAGAGAAATTGCACCGATTGAGCAGTTATTTCAAAAGACGCGGCTGGCGTGCCATCTTGGCGATTCCAGATGCGCGGTCCTCCGGTAGCAGGATCAGGGTTCAGGCGGCCATCAATCAGTACGCGGCTGCCCCGACGCAAATATTGGTTGCAGGTTTCTGCTTGTCGCCCCCAGGCAGAGATGCGGAACCAGGTGGTTTCATCGACACGTTGGCCATCTGAGCCGGTATAGCGGCGGTTGGATGCGACCGAGAAATTGGTCACTGCCTGACCGCTGGGCGTGTAACGCATTTCGGGGTCACCCCCCAAATTGCCAACAATGATGATTTTCTGATACATGTTAAATTACTCCTTTCGTTATGGTGAGCGGCCTGTCTTATCGTTTCCTGACGCTTACGCCAGGGGCAGAGCCTGTATGCACTCACCGGGCTATTAGAACAATTGTACTCGAAATTAGCTGAATCGTAAATTTGAATTCAAAAATTTAGAGTTGATAATCCCAATTTTGCGCATTTTCAAACAGTTTGCCCAGGGGATGTAATTTGGCTATTGGCAATGAATAATTGGGCGTACTGGTGCGCGGATATTGAAACACACGGCTGCCAGCTGGGATTTTTTTTGCCGTTTTGCGGAATTCCCCCCGGGTTATGTATCCCGCAAAGATAATCTCCATTCCATAAACCCAGATATTCCCCCAATCGAGTGGATCAATAATGAGAGTCTCCTTGAGAACAGGGCTATGTATACCCACAGGACCATCCGGGAGGTCGGGAGTGTGGATGTAATGAAGGGCATGGAAATCCTTTTCTGATGTAAGACGAATTCCAGGCTGAAGTTTTTTATGCTCTGAGATTGTCTTATGATCGGGACCCAATCCCCCCAGCTCAATTTTGATTTGTGATGAGCAGTCGCTCTTTAATGCCAACGCGCCCAATGGTACCCATTTCTCTGGCCGAGCCCACAATTTGGGCAGAGTATGGATCAGAAAAATCGGCTGGTCTGCCGCTTGTGCCTTTTGCAAGGTTTCTTGGTTAGGGGTGAGTAGTGCCGTGGTAAAGGCGAAAATATAAAGGTCTTCATCATTCAGATGAGAGGCAGCAATTTGATCTTCTGGTACCAGCGTTTGCGCCTCCAGCAGTTGAGCAGGATTTCGCCTGATTCCACTGATTTGGTCTTTATGAATTAACAAATAACTTTTAATGTCACAGCGCCGTCCACCAATCGAAATATCATAACGATCTGGATCGGTAAACGGTGTAGCCCCCAAATTGTCGTGAGGAATATCATTTTGGGAAAGATGTCGTCGAAAAGCCAACTCCACTGCGACGCCAGCCACGATCCTTTGCAGGCGCTTGAATGGTGTGCTCCCCATGCGGTTGTAAGTGTAGGCTAATGATTTGCAGGCGTAGGCGATGCCCCCCTGGGTCATGTCGGGTGTGTAGGGAATAGTGATGAAGTCCTTAGTCGTGAGCATCTCTACTCGTTGCGGAACTGCAGGCAATAATGATGGAAGGTGTTGCTCACCCAGGCATTGCCCATACCGTAGGGGAACAAGCGGATATTGTCCTGACACCAAATGCGTTCGTCCTTCAGCACGAATGTTTCATTCAACTGCTTTCCCAAATCCCAAGCCAACGGGTAGATCACCCCTCCCTTTTTGACATTCTTCACGATGATCGTTAGATAAGCTTTGGGTTTCAAGAAAGGCTTCAACCCAACATAGATCTTAACCAGGCGTTGGAGGAATTCATCGTAGTCATCAATATTGCCTAAATCATTGGGATCATCGGAGTAGACCACGTCCAGGTTCTCATTTTGACGACGGTTATTTTGGGTTTCGGCCCCCTTGGCGTGCAGCATATCCCAATAGGGTGGGGAAGTAATGACATAATCAATCGGGGGGATTTCATGATTTGAGATGAAGCTGTCAATTTCAGCCGCGTCGCCATTTATCACCTCTGTGGTCAGGTGGGAGGCAGAATCCCCCAGATTTTCTTGCTCTTGAAGGACTACGTCCCTGGCAACATCCGCGTAACCAGCGTTAAGCTCGATCCCATAGCTGTGCCGGCCTGAGCGCATAGCGGCCACTAGCGTGCTTCCCGTCCCAACCATGGGGTCCAGCACCATTTGCCCTTCTTTAGTGAAAAACTCGATAAATTCTTTAACTAGCGTTTCTGGATATTTGGCTGGATGGCGGAGCACATCATCTTTGCGCGGCGGCGGGTTGTGAACAAACCAGGATTTCTGAAATTTGAGCCACTCTTTGGTGGGAAGATCGTTTAGACGATTGCGGAATTTTCGTTTGCTCATAAAGGTATTTTAGTCTGCTCAGGCTAAAGCCTTCGCAGTAATATTCCAGAAAAAGGGTATGCGGGGCTACACCCCCGCATACCCTTTTTCTGGCTACACTCTTTTGGGGCTGAAATCGAAAGAAAAGATTTTGAAGTTACACTGTTGCCCCCCTAACCCCCCCCAACTTTTTGGGGAATCATTGGGTAACTTCCCCCAGAATGGGGGGGCAGGGGGGGCTTACTCCAGAATACTCTTTTCATCTGCATAACTCCCAAAATTATTCACTGATGTTACGCAAGCTAAAGAGAATCTCCCTGGAAATAGGGGGTCGGGGGCGAAG
>CAYQQX010000181.1:0-8981 GCA_964419495.1 uncultured Anaerolineales bacterium | reverse complement strand
ACATATCGATCAACATCAAAAGCACAGATAGTTGCTCGACCTATATCGAATGAAATATCCTTGATGGTTGGGTGAAAAAAACCGGATCGTTTTTGGCAACTGCTCTCTAGAATTTTGATGACAGCATCACCTTTGTCCTTGGGAATTCCCAGCAAAAGCGTGGTAATTTTCCTCTTTAAGAATCCCCCTGTGCTGGGGAGGCGAGTGACAGAGATTCCTTGCCTGTTGAGAGCATTGATAGTATTTTCAGAATCCTGGTCTTGAATAAAAATGGTCATAAATGTGTCGACTGGCGGGAATTGGTCGCTTTGGGCATAGAGCAGAGGAAATTCATCAGCATTCATCAAGGCGGCATCAACTTCCCCAACCAATAATGAGAAGGTGTCTTCTGTTATGACACCGTCCAAGAGCAGTGACCTGAAGGCTGAGCGCTGGGCTCGTAAGGCTTCGCGCCAGGCCGTATCGAATTCTTCCGCTTCCACGCTGGGGTCTATTTTCATCATTTCCCCAACTGCCTGAGAGAGTGCCTCGATACGGCGCTCAAGAAGAGATGCGATCGACTCCCAGGTGTGGCGTGATATCAACCCCTGATGATAACGTTGTTCAATATGAGCATAGGCCACGCGAGAGGCGACGGCTCTGGCATGACGGCGCTCGTATTCATCCTGTGTTTCGGTACGTTGACCCAATTTCAGTCTTCGAACCAGCGGACCCATGCTGACACCTTGGACAAGCAAATTGAACAGTACAACCCCAAACACCATGGCTTGCAGCTGACCACGCAGATCTCCTAGTGTAGCGGGAAGGGCAATGGCTAGCGCAGGTGCTAGGGCGCCACGCAATCCTCCCCAAAATAAGACATGTTTCCAGCGTATGGGAATGTCCTTGTTGAACAATCTCAAACTGTAGACCACAATTGCTCTTGATGCTAGAACTGCAGCAATGGACCAGGCAATGAAGCGCCAGTTCTCAATGAGCATGTTAATATCAATAAGCAGCCCAATGACTAAAAATACAAAGTTGGTTGCGATGAAGGCTGCGTATTCCCAAAAGTTAAACACAACAATGCGCGTGGTGGGCGACATGCCTCTGGCGCCCAGATTTCCATTTACCAACCCGGCTGCTACCACTGCCATCACACCACTGACAGAAATGCTTTCGGCAATTAAATATGCGCCATATGCCAATACAGTCGTAAGAGTTGTTTCGAGTAAATGATCGTCTATGCGGCTGATGATTTGCGAAAGTAAAAAACCCAAGATCAAGCCAATACCCAAACCCCCACCTGCAATGCTCACGAACTGCGTCAGGCTTTCTACAATGCTGAATTGGCCTGTGGCAATGACTCCCAAGATCAGGTTATAAAGCACAATCACTGTGCCATCGTTGAGCAAGCTCTCTCCCTCAAGCAGAACCTGTAATCTTTTTGGAACCCCCAGGGAGCGGATCAGCGCGACGACGGCGTCTGGATCGGTTGCCGCGACTAATGCGCCGAACAGCAGGGCAATCTCAAAGCGGAATCCTGCCCCCAAAGAGATCAGACCACCCACGAGGAAAGTAGTCATCAAAATGCCGGGAATAGTCAATATTAGAATTGGCTTCAGATTCCGCCGCAAGTCATCAAAATTCAGATGATAAGCAGCTTCGAATACAAGCGGGGGGATCAAAATTCCTAGAATTAAATCGGAAGTTATTTCAAGTTGAACCTGTCCAGCGATGGTCAGCCCCAAACCCACCAGCACCAACCCCACCGTATAGGGCATGCGCAGACGTCTTGCAGCAATACCGACGATGCTGGCAAGAAATAACAAAAGTACGATCTGACCTTCGATAAAAGAGAATTGTTCTGTAGACATTTTAAGGTGGCTGGCCCTGGATATTTTTTGTTTGTACTACGCCTCAAGGTGATCGGACTCGAATAGTCGCTCAAAACCTGGATAGGGGATCAGGGGGATGAGTTCGAAGTGAATTAACCTCTCCCTGACTAATGGCAGTGACCCTAGTTCGGAAGGATTTAGGTTGGGGAATTAATGTTCTATGGCTAGAATTTTCATTGGCAACCTTTGATGAAATCTGGTTTCATTATGTTCCCGGCATATTTGAAGGTTTGAGTTTTGCGTTGTATTGAATCAAAGCAACCCAAAGACCAGTGCTTTTATGCTAATGGTTCTCTTTATTATATCGGTAAAATTTAGGTGATCAGTGATTTACTGCTCAGAGTATTCTAAGATTTGAGCCTCTATGGAAGGAATGCCTGAGACGAACTGTTCTATGCAAATATCCAAATCTAATGAGGGCCATTGTACTCGTAATCCGTTATTTGAGAGTACCCAATACATTTGATCTTCCGTTGATGCTTGAGAAAGTTGGGGGAACCAATTTAATGGAGTACAAATACATCTACCATCTTTCAATTCTGCGGTCAGGTTGTTTTTATCGAATCTGATCTCCCTTGCGAATACTTCCCTCAATTTGCCGTATGATAGCATTCTAGAATTTAGCCAAAGATACAAAAACCCTGCCAAAGCGATAAGCATCTCGATGATTTCTGAAAGTGTAAAAACCAGCGTGTCGAATTTCGAATGAATGGGGATGAAATCATTGAATAGATCTATGCCACCAATCGTGGTGATGATCGAAAACCAGAGTATCAAAATGGGTGGAACACTTACTTTTTGGAAAGATTTGTTTGAGAACAACCAAATACCCAAAATGCCCCCCAGGCCGAATGCCACGAAAAAGAATTCTGAATTCCCCTGAAATCCTTGCAAATTATGGAGATTAAATTCTTGTTGCCTATTCACTTGCAGAATTGATTCAGGAGTATTAAAACCAAAAAAGGTTTGCCCCCAAGATACCTCTTCCATACCAATCAAAAGCATGCCTAAAGAAAAAATGGTATAGAATCCTGATATCAACATGCCCTCTTTTCGTTTCCAGCTTTGCCAGGCCAAATTCAACCCTATGATACCTGCGAAGAAATATCCAAGAAATGTAACCAATTCTACGGGATAATTTTCTTCGACCATGAGCAGCGCGAAAGGCCGTGTAGCAGCAGGTAAAAATATTGACAGGTAGAAAATTGTTATCAAGAAAGGTAGGAAAAAAATTATTAGAGATGTAGTCAAAGAAATGTTGTAAAGAGATGTCGCTAGCTTAAATTGAAGCCGAATTCTTTTGTTTAGATTATCCATTAATCCCTCCAATAGAAGTTGAGTACCAAAATTACCTAACTCATGTTACGCACACGTTGCGAGGTTTCCCTGGAAATAGGGGGTGGGGGCTTCGCCCCCGATCCCCTATTTCCAGGGAGATTCTCTTTAGCTTGCGTAACATCAATTACCTAATTCTAATGTCTATGGTTCATACTTTCCATCAGGCAACAAGGTTGGGAATTTGTATGTTGGATCTGTGAGTAATTCAAATACCAGGGGATCAGTTTCTTGAACCTTTTCTCTCGTGTTCAATTTCCACTCGTGCCCAATCTCCTCGGAACGCCTTGGGAAATCCTGCGCGCCCAAGATCGACGTCAAAGCCCAATAAATATACTCAGTAATCATACAGCTGTAATCGCAAGTGCGATCATCGTAAGAATAGCAAGCTTCTTTGGGGTACGAACGAGGTAGATTTTTGTGTGGCTGTTGGAAGGATCGCCTCTGTCACAGGATCATCTTCAAGAATTGAACTATCTGGCATATCGTCATCGAGCAAGGAAGAAGCACCAACACACCCAAGCGTTAGTAAAAATACCGATAAAGAGAACATTAAAGATTTCATCTTAGAGTTTTGTGCGGATCACTTTGACCACGATCCCTGATTCAGTCGGATCGACGCAGCGAATAAATTCTGTCGTAATTCCCTGTTTGTTGATTACTTTTTCATAGGGCGTGTCTTTGTACCGCCAACCAAGTGTTTCCCCAGCGCGCAGCGCATCGACAATGCTGCTGAGACTGTCTAATAGCCAGGGACAAATCAGTTCGTTATCTTCTGGTAACTTGAATCGATGGCCCTGTTGATAACTCTTCTCCCCATCGCCGCGGTACATCCAGGCACAAATACCCTCTTTAACCACATCGGGATAAATCACTCTATTTCCGCGCTTTTTCAGCTGACCACCTTTGCCTTCATATATTTCGATCTCAATTGAATATTCAGTCATAAAATTCTCCAATTCAGCGATTTTTCTTTTGATACTCGATGATTGCAGCTCGGGTATAGGGGTCAATTGCCATTTCCAAAGCCTTTTCTGGAATAGCCCAGGTATACTCACTGGCTTCGTGATTTAAAATCACATTTTCGGTTGAATTTGTCTTGCATATAAAATCGAAAAATATAAAATGCATGCTTTTCCAAAATGCTTCATCATAGAGAAAATCTTGATATAGCAAGAATTCGACATCGAAAACATCCAGATTTGTTTCCTCTTTGACTTCACGTCGCAGTGCATCTTGCATGGTTTCGCCGAGTTCGATATGACCACCGGGGACAACATATTTCCCATGCCATTTGTGAGATTTCATCAAGAACAATTTTCCATCAGGATCAAAGATCAACGCGCCGACGGTTGGGTGTGGGTAGTGTTGTTTGGTCATTATTTTACAGTGTTCCTTTGGGAAATTTAAAATAACTTGGTTTGTGAATGTCGAGAATCTCAACCGTGATCTGCAAATTTAAGCTCGAGGTTGATTCTGCGAAATATGCCTGCAACTGCTCCAGGCATTGTTGACCAATTTTGGTCTTGATTTCAGGGGACCTGCCTTCGATGAAACGGATTTCTAGATGAACAAATGCGTTCTTGGGGTCGCCATCCGCAATGTGAAAATCGTCCACTCGATGGAGGCGGCTTTTACAATTGCTCTGGGGAATGCTTGCCACATCTCCTAAAATTTGATGGATCTTCGGAAATATATCTCTAGCTGTAATATCTTGGCTGATATTCACAGTGTATTCGAGGTTGATTTGTGGCATTTTAACTCCTGGCTTGCATGCTTTGACTCACCAACGCATTCCATTCATCAATCGAAAGCGTCTCTGCTCGGCGTTGGGGGTCAATACTGGCGCTTTCCAAAACTAGCATAGTTTTCTCCTTTGACCAACCCATTCCAGAAGATAGAGAGTTGCGCAAGGTTTTGCGTTTCTGCCCGAATCCAGCTTTGGCGAGATCGAAAAAGGCGAGGAGATTTTCCTGGGGAATCAGTGGCTCAGGAAACAAGTCAATGCGTACCACGGCGGAGTCGACCTTAGGGGCAGGATAGAAAGCGCCTGCTGGGATTTTTGAGACTACCTTGGGTTCTCCATAGACTTGCACGCTGAGGGCTAAAAGGCTAAGTTTCCCGGGCTGTGCACAAATGCGTGTAGCCACTTCGCGTTGAACCGTCAATACCAACCGATGAGGTTTGACCTTTGCTTCAAGTAATAGACGAATTATTGCCGATGTTATGTAATAGGGTATGTTGGCGACAACGGAATACCCTTCTGCTGGCGATTTGAGATCGGATATGAGTTCATCGGGGTTTAAGTCCAGAATATCGCCATGGATGATCTCAACATTCTCGAAATCGGCTAATACTTCGCCTAACGCAGGCATCAGGTTATCGTCTACCTCGACTGCGATCACCTTTCCGGCCGAGGTTGCTAAATAGCGTGTCAGGCTTCCCAGGCCAGAACCAATTTCCAAAACTGTTTCACCAGCAGAAACATCAGCTGCATTTACAATACGTTGTAAAGCTGCATCGTCCACTAGGAAATTCTGCCCCAAGCCTTTTTTGGGGCGCAATCCATATTTGCGCAGTATTGAGGGGACGTTGAGAGGGGGAAGAGAATTCATGGTATCACAATAATTGCCAGATTATATCACCGGCAAACGGTATAATTCTTTGCCGCAAGTGGTGATTTTAGGGCAATCGCATGTAGCAAAAACTTGCGGATTGTTTGCCGTATCGGCCCGGAAATGAAGTTTCCGGGCTGTGTTGCAGCACCCGATAAATCGGGTTTTTAGCCGGATTAATCCGGCACAGTATTGTAGTCGGGCGATTCATCGCCTGACGGACTTGTTGAGCGAAAAAAGGACGCAAAATCACATCCTTAACCTGAAATAATCTTACCAACAAATATTATGTACTTACACATTCCCAAAACTCCAGTCCCAAAACCTATGCTCGGGCTTGAGCCTGAATCATGGGCTTTTCGAGCGATAACTATTCGCTTTGTCACCTACATTCAACAGATACTCAAGGAAAATCATTTTTCTGATGTGATTGTCAAGAAACTTCAGGCCTTAGAAACTGATATCCCAGTAGCTCCCATTCGATTTCTACATGATCCTGGTGCTCCAGACGAAGCTGAATGGAACGATTTCATTGCACCTTATGAGGGAATGAATTGGCTGCAGCCACCCTGGTTTTTCACTGAGCATTATTTCTATCGGCGGATTATGGAGGCCAGTGGCTATTTCCAAGCGGGCGAGTCAGCGGAATTTGACCCCTTTGAGATTTCTAAACGGCGAGGACTTGAACTGGGTATAAAGCCCATTGAAGAAATGGCGACCAGGTTGAATGGTTGGTTGGGAAGCGATTTGTCTAAGGCGGAGATTCTAAAATCATTGTTTTATCTGGATTTGTGGGGCAACCAAGCTGATTACAGCCTTTGGCCTGCAGATGCACAAGCTGAAGAAAAGCCTGACCATAGTGAATCATCGGATGTCAATGAATATCTCTTGGTTGATGATTCATCACGAATGTTAGAGCATCTCTTAGAAGCAAAAACCGGAAGAGTCGATTTTTTGATCGACAACGCAGGGATGGAATTAGCTGGCGATTTGGTTTTGGCCGATTATCTGCTTTTGTCAGGCATAGCTGGCCAAGTTCGCTTTCATCTCAAAGTTCACCCAACCTTTGTTTCCGATGCGCTGCCTAAAGATGTGGGTGCAACGGTAAGTGTCTTCGGCGCATCGGATTCTATGTCTGTAAGGAATCTCGGAGAACGCTTAGATGTCCATTTGAAAGAAGAACGTTTGCAGTTGCACAGCGACTTTTTCTGGAATTCTCCCCTGGCGGGTTGGGAAATGCCCAAAAGATTAGTTGAAGAAATATCGGAATCAAATATGGTGATTAGCAAAGGCGATGCCAATTATCGCCGTTTGATCGGTGACCGACATTGGCCTTTCACCACACCTTTTGCTGACATCGTAGCCTATTTCCCCGCACCGCTGGTGGCTCTGCGCACGCTCAAATCGGAATTAGCCTGCGGTTTGAATTCTGGAGAAGTAGAGATGTTATCTTCCAAAGATCCAGATTGGCTGGTCAACGGCCGTTGGGGCATAATCCAATTTTATTCCCCGTAATCCTTTCTCCTTACTCCCTACTTCATACTCCCTATTCCAATATCCACATGATATTCGCCGGAACTGGGGTCAAAAAGTACACCGTCACGTTGTGATGCCAGCTGACCCAATCATCATCGGTGTAGCCCAAATCCACCCAGTGACGACCTGAGACGCCCGCGCCAATATCCTCGATGGTGGCAAAGCCATACCCCGGTATAAAAACTTGCTGCCCGCGCATCATGTTGAACCAGGAGCGGATCACACCGATCATGCCCTGTTGGAGTTGTTTGCCGCTGGCGGTGGTGGTGTTGCAGTAATCAGGGACACCCAGGCGACAAGGTGAATAGGACGTTGCATAAGCATCTACTTTGCGCCAATATTCGATAGAAGTCCCGCCAACATTTTCCGTTCGCACAACGATCTTGGTGCCATACCCCGAAATGCGCGGCACTGGCTCACGCGCCACCCACTCATCCTCGATTTGCCGATCTACCTCCTGCCAACCTTCAGCGTCGGGTCGCGCTTCATATACCACGCGCACTCGTTTAGCGGTCAAGCCGTATTCGCCAGCTTGAACCACAGCTGTATTGTCAATTTCCAGGTCTGGAAGGCCTTGCTGAATAGCGTCAAAGGGCAATGGTTCTTGTTCGAGCAGTACTTCTTCTCGTACGCGAATAACCTGAATTTCACCATTTTCAGGCAGTGGTTCGTTCTCTGACGGAATGCTGTAATCTGACCCCTGAAGTGATATGCTTGATTCTGCCAGCGCTGCGCCGACTGTTGGCCCGATGGCGCGAGTCTGGAAGGTTTCTGCCATCATTCGGATGGTCAATGCCTGGGAACGGATCAGACTCGCTTGCACTGGATCACCACCGAGCGGCGTATCGGACGGGGGGGCAAGTTGGTCATTGTGATATAAGGTGATGCCTTGTTCCCAAAGAGCTTCCCCCAATGAATCTGCTGCAGAAGAAAAACGATATTCTTGGTCACCATCCATGAGCGTGATCGAAGATGCTCTCTGAACTTGTATGCTATGCGCCTTGGCGGGGGATAATGCCTGATCTAGATCGATTGGCGCGCCATCTGCCAGGATGCGATCCTCAGGGCTTAGGCCTACACCAGCCTCTGCCAACAAAATCACTGGAATTCGTTCTGGCGTGAGAAATGAGTATATTTCGCCATCGGCATGGATTTGTATCTGGCTTGCTTGCTCGATAACCACGACCGAATCTCTTCTCAAAAACGTATTCAAGGCCGGAAATACATAATCTTGTTCATTAAGCGAAATCTCTGCCAAACGAAGCAACCCTTTCACAGTCAGGGCATTTGTCACAAATTTCTGCTCAGCTCCATTTATGGATACTGTGATTTGTTTGCGCGTTAATATTATTGCCAAGATCGCAATAAGAAGGATCGCGCCAAGACCCACAATGACCCAACGCCAACGTTTTATGAAAGACATACAGGAAGATTCTATCAGATTAAATAAAAATACCCCTGGATAGGCACCCCGGCGGCACCCAGAAGATCCACCTTAGTGCTGCTTCCTTTCGGACCTGACACGGTTCAGAGGATTCTGCCGCGCCGGACCCATCCAAGGGCGGGGGTAGGTTACCTCAGGGGGTTTGGATTGTCAACTATTTTTGGGGCGAATTAG
>CAYQQX010000180.1:0-9019 GCA_964419495.1 uncultured Anaerolineales bacterium | reverse complement strand
AAAGAGAATCTCCCTGGAAATAGGGGGTCGGGGGCGAAGCCCCCACCCCCTATTTTCAGGGAAACCTCGCTACGTGTGCGTAACATGAGTTAACTTAAGGATTTAAACGTTATCCCAAAGACAATAATCTTTCTAAATTGGCCTTTGAAACCTCTTCGACTTCGGCATGCAAACTGTTGTTGTGCGAGTCCATGGTCACCACAACGGGGAATTCCTTGACTTGTAAAACCCAAATCGCTTCTGGAACCCCAAAATCCATCTTGTGCACACCTAAAACTTTCTCCACGGACTCGGCAATCAACGAAGCCGCGCCACCAACCGCGTGCAAATACACACCGGGAACTTCATTGCAGGCTTGTAGGGTTTGGGCTCCCATGCCCCCTTTACCGATGACACCTTTCATATTGAAATGGTGCATCACATCGCCCTGGTAGGGTTCCTCACGAATGCTGGTGGTTGGGCCTGCGGCAACGAATTTGTAGTCACCTGTATCCAAGCCCGAAACCACCGGACCGCAGTGATAGATCACCCCACCTTCCAGGATGGTCTTGATTGCTTCGTATACTTCCAGATCATCGCCCTGGGGTTGGCGGGTCTTTTTGACAAAGGTCTCGATCATCCACTTGTGGACGGCATCGCGGCCGGTAAGCATCAGACCAGTTAAGGCAATCGTATCGCCGACTTTCAAACTGCGGATGACTTCATCTGAAATGGGTATATTAACTTCGCGCATGGTGCCTCCAAAAAGGATTGTAGATTTTCGATTTTTTGATTTCAATAATCGTCAATTACAAATCGTAAATAATCTTAAAGGTATTTCTTAACAAGTATGCCAAGTTTTTTCTTGGTTTCTTCAGGGATTATGCTTTGATCAGTAATCAATGCCGATGCTAAGGTTTCGGCGCAAGCGCAGTCCTGCGCTTTCTTGAAGTTTCGTGCCAGAATTCGCACTGCCTCTTGGGCAAGCTCAGCATTTTTCATTAGGGTATCAATCAGCATCTCTACATTGACCGGTTCCTCGGTCACGTGCCAGACATCATAATCGGTAACGTGGTTCATCACGGCGTAGCACATCTCTGCTTCTTTGGCGAGAAAAGCCTCGGGAGCAGTACTCATGTTGATCACTGACATGCCCCACGAACGGAAGGTATTTGATTCCGCCCGCGTAGAGAAACGCGGGCCTTCAATGGTGATCAATGAGCCGCCTTTGTGGGTCGTCCCTCCGGCGGCATTCACCGCATCTAAGACATCATTTGCCAGATCACTGCAAAATGGGTCAGCGACGCCAATATGAGCAACCATCCCACCCTCAAAGAACGTGCGTGGCCGATTTTTGGTGAAATCGAAAAGTTGATCGGGGATAACAATCTCACCAGGGGCATAATCTTCACGCAGTGAACCGCAAGCACTAACGCTGACCACACGCTCAACACCCAAGGATTTCAAAGCATAGATGTTTGCACGGAAGTTGATTTCACTTGGAGAGATAAGATGGCCCATACCATGGCGGGCCAGGAATGCCATTCGTAGACCTTCCAAGGTTCCCACTACAACAGGGGCGCTGGGTTTGCCAAAGGGAGTTTCGATATCAAACTCTTGCGTATTCTCAAGCCCGGACATATTGTACAGGCCGGAGCCACCCAGGATTGCGAGAACGGGGTTTTCACTCATGTATTATCTCCAAGTGCTTATTCATTATCGTTTTTATCTTGGAACAAATCTAAATAACCATCTAATTTTTCGATATCCGTCGAATCGGTTGGGCCTGTTTTGGTGTCAATGGGTCGTGAAATATCTATCGGGCTATCGGGAACACCCAAACCGAAGATGATCGGCACACCCCCAATCGAAATTACATCTCCAGGTTTGAGGATTGTCGTCTGGGTTCGTTCGCCATTCACCGATGTGCCCACAGTCGAATCCAGGTCAAAGAGAACATATTTTTTATCGATAAAGCGAATTCTAGCATGATGACGTGATGTGTGGGGGTTATCGATAATGATATCGTTGTCCTTCTTCCGACCAATGTTGAGAGATTCTTGATCAATGACAATCACTTTGACGCCATCAACGATCAAGAAAGCCTGAGGTAGATTCAATTGGTTTTTTTCTTGAACAGACACGATGTGTTTATTCCTCGTTTGCGGAGCTAATTTTCAACTGTGATGGTTGCCTCGCCACAACGCAACTGATCGCCGGGAGTTACGACAGTGGGCACCGAAATTGCTTCTTGATTGAGCAAAGTGCCATTGGTCGATTCAAGATCTTCTACCCACCATTGACCTCGTTCGAAGTTGAGCCGGGCGTGATGCGCAGAGACTGTTTTGGAGTCAATTACACATTGCACAGTTGGATCGCGGCCAATGATAACTTCAGGAGAAGAGAACTCTTGCCTGCGCGTTTCACCATTTATTTCTATGACAGTGTTCAATGGAATGATTTGCTGTGAAACCAAGGCACTTTGCTGATGTTTGAGATCACGCCAAAGCAACCATAGCGCCCATCCAAGAAATACGTATAATGCGATTGTCATTGCTGCTCGCAAAACCAGCAAGACAACTCCACTCATACCATGCCCCCTTTTGTGGGGTGTTCATCATCATAACCCTTGGGTGGGTTGTACTGCTGTGTTTCATCGGCAGCTAGCTCATCCTGTGCATATACCAACGGAACACCAGCTAAAGAAATCACATCCCTGGGGTGCAGCGTACACTGTGTGACTCGGCGCCCATTGACAAAAGTGCCGCCTGTTGAATCAAGATCGAAGATCACATATCGCCCTCGGGTGGCACGTATTTGGGCATGCTGACGTGAAATGCGGGGATCATCGATGACCAACTCGTTGTCGGATTTGCGACCGATATTAATAACCGTAGCTTCCAGGTTGAAAACCTGACTACCATTGACGATCATAAATGCGTTGGGGGGAACATTGGCAGCCCCTTCGTCATCAGCTTGCATATCAATGGCCAGCGTTTCATCGTGAACGCCATTGTTAATGCGCGCCACAATATCGCTATCTTCAAATCCCATTTCAGGCTCAGCAATCAGGTTAATGATTGGTGGTCGGGCAAATTGAAAATCAGCTTGATCCCCGGCTTGTTGGAGCAAGTCGGCCAATTCTTCCAGAAGAGCTTCTTGTGAAGGAAGCCCCGTGATATGTTGGGGATTCAGTTGAATGAAAAAAGTATCGGGAGCCAGGTAATTGCCATCTTTCCCAAGCTGTGCCCCCACCTGCATGGCAGCAACCAACTTGTTCATCAAGTCATCTTTCGATAACTGTGCAGGGAGCAACCGCGCAATATGGCCTTCAATCAGTGTCTGTAAACGAGCTTCGAGTTGGTCAAGTTTGTTTGTGATGTTGTTCATTGGTCACTTAGGATGAGGCTAATCTATTATAGAAGAGAGGCCGTTATTGGGCAAGTAATATGGTGTATACTGGAAACATGGATCGCAAAACTGCAGGATTCCGAGAGATCGAACACACGGCTGACTGGGAATTGCAAGTCTGGGCACCAGACCTGATCACATTATTAGAAACAGCCGCTCGGGGTATGTATGAACTTTCCCATACCCATTTATCGGATACCCAGCGGGTAGAACGCAGCCTCGTGATTCCTTTCACTGACCGTGAAAATTTGCTGGTTGATTTTCTCTCTGAATTACTTTTCTACGGAGAAGACGAGGATCTTGCCTTCGGCGATTTCCAACTCGATTTCGATGGAACTGAACTCAAAGCGCGAATCAACGGCGCAAAAATAGAATCGCAGGCCAAAGAGATCAAAGCAGTGACGTATCACCGCATGGCAGTCCACGATACAGAAAGTGGCTTAGAAGTAAATATTGTCTTTGATGTTTAAACGGAGGTTGAACCATGGTTACGCTGACCGATTTAAAGAAAATAAATGACTTTGAATGGGAGATTCCCAAATCCTTTCGTGCTGATATGCGGGTCCCGGTGCGGATCTTTGTCTCCGAACGTCTGCTCAACCAAGCCATGCGCGACAAATCACTAGAGCAAGCTGTCAATGCAGCAACCCTGCCGGGATTAGTTGGGCATGTGACTGTCATGCCAGATATGCATCAGGGGTATGGCTTCCCCATCGGTGGCGTGGCGGCTACCCGTTATCCCCAAGGCGTCATCTCACCAGGGGCCATCGGCTATGACATCAACTGTGGCGTGCGTCTCTTGGGTTCGCAGATACCACTCGAGGAGGCGCGTCCTTATCTCAACGATTTGGCCACAACGCTGGACCGCAATTGCCCCAGCGGGGTTGGAAAAAGTGGGCAACTGCGGTTGAGTGAAAAGGAATTGAATCGGCTGTGTGTTGAAGGCTCGCGCTGGGCATTGGGCAAGGGATATGCCACCCAGGCCGACGTGCGCCGCACTGAAGAACAGGGTCAACTCAAAGGTGCTGATCCCAGCAAAGTTAGTGAGCGAGCAAAAAAACGCGGGCGACCCCAAGTTGGCACACTGGGAGCAGGCAATCATTTCATCGAAGTGGACTTGATCGAAGAGATCTATGATCCCCATGCTGCTCAGATAATGGGCTTAGAAAAGGGCAACCTGGTTTTGCAAATTCACTGCGGTTCGCGCGGCTTTGGGCACCAGATTTGTTCAGACTATGTGCGCTCCCTACAGGGAGCCGTCAAGCGTTATGGCATCAAGCTGCCCGACCGAGAGTTGGTCTGCGCACCCATGGATTCTCCTGAGGGCAAAGCCTACCTGGCCGCTATGCGTTGTGCAGCCAATTATGCTTTTGTCAATCGTCAGGTATTGGCACATTGGGCCAGAGAAGCCTTCGATGAAGTGTTAGGGCGCAGAGTTCGCAATGCCAATTTGCACCAAATTTATGATATCGCCCACAATATGGGAAAAATCGAAACCCACAAAGTCGATGGGGTAGAAATGAAAGTATGCGTCCATCGCAAGGGGGCTACGCGCGCCTTTGGGCCTGGATATCAGGGACTACCTGAAGAGTATCGTGAGATTGGCCAGCCCGTGCTGGTTCCGGGAAGCATGGGCACTGCATCCTGGGTCCTGGTCGGCACTGAGGGCAGTATGCAGCGCTCCTTCGGCTCGAGTTGTCATGGAGCCGGGCGTACCATGAGCCGCAGCAAAGCCAAGAAAACCATTTGGGGTGAGGATCTGCGTAAAGAATTAGAAAGCGGTGGTATTCATATTCGCGCAGGATCCATGGCCGGTTTGGCTGAGGAAGCCCCTGCTGCATATAAAGACGTGGACTCGGTGGTGGATACAGTAGCCGGTGCGGGAATTGCTAAGAAGGTGGCGCGGTTGACCCCGTTGGCAGTAGTGAAGGGGTAATCAGTGGGCAGTGGATAGTTGTCAGTAGCCTCTTATGGCAAACGAGTCAACAAAGTTGACTCGCTGTGTATATAATGATAATATACAAACATGGATGACTTTCGAAACCTTGAAGGGTTTGATTGGGATGAAGGCAACATCGACAAGAACTGGATCAAACACCAGGTTTCGTCAAACGAATGCGAGGAAGTTTTTTTCAATGCCCCGCTTGTCTTGGCTAATGATGTAAATCATTCAACAGTAGAGAAGAGATATTACGTGTTAGGTCAGACAAATCGTGGTAGGCGTTTGTTTATTTCGTTTACTAAAAGAGATGAAAAAATCCGCGTAATTTCTGCGAGAGCTATGAGCAGAAAGGAACAAAAAATCTATGAAGAAGCCAATTCCTGAATTCCAGAATGAAGATGAAGAGCGCGCATTTTGGTCAGAACAAGACTCTACCGAGTATCTTGATTGGAGTCAAGCTGAACGCGCGATATTCCCAAAACTAAAACCGGCCACTAAAACCATTTCTTTGCGCATGTCTGAGTCAATGCTTGGTGAATTGAAAGTATTGGCTAATAAGTGGGATGTACCCTATCAATCATTGATTAAAATGTTTTTAAGAGAGCGACTTGATCGGGAATTGCAAAAGAAATCAATGCCTTTCGTTATTCGCGATGACAACGATGTTGAATATGGGGATCAATAAGCATCTTGAGTGACGAGAATTTCTATATCAACTGAATTCGATCCCCATTTTATGATACGTCACCCGGCGTTCGAAACCTGCTTCTTCTGCCGCTGCTATTAGTGGTTCCATCCGCTCGCAGTGACACACAGGAAAAATACTCATGAGACATTTCACTTATTTTTCTGCTATCTTCCATGTCAACACAGGCGGTTTGCCCAAAAGACGAAAGAGCTTGACAAATAGTTTTATGCCTTTGCCAATCAGATGTAAAACAAGAAACACTTTCAAGATCGTGGTCAGGACGGGCAATATGATCTCCTTTGTGACTTGAATAGCATTCGTAGATACATCTACTTGAGTCAGGTATTCGGGGTTCAGTCCCAAAATGGGGGGGCCAATCAACATGAAGTAAACGATGATCCCGCTGAAAACCAGCATCCCTAACTCGGCCCAACGCGTAGTGCGCGTCCAATGGCCTTGAGAAAGTAAGACAAAATTCAAGCCGATGGTCAGCAGCCAATATAAATTCCACCAAGGTAAATAAGTTCCAAATGTGGGCGCTAACAAGGGCATGAACCAGGGTTCTCCATTATGGAGACCAAAAGCACCAACTCTGTGAGCGAAGAAATTGAACAGGATTGCCACTAAGATAATGATGGCTACTTCAAAAATTGTCTCCCCTCGGGAAATTCGCTCGGATTTTGGGGTGATTTTCAGTTTTGTAGGGTCCCAGTCCCTTGGCGCTGTCGTTCGCCCTAGTAACTCCCGAATAATGGGTACTTGGGCCAGCGCTCCCCACGCTTTGACCTGCCCCACCCAATCCTGGTCGGGAATGGTCCTTTCCAAAACTATAAAGACCAGCACAATCACTGCAAATGCCTGAAGGGCAGAATCCAAGAAATTCGAGAAGATGGATCCGATGTCTTCCAGGTAAACCAGCGCTGAAGTAGATGAAATCTGCATTAAACTGATCAAAAATCCAGCCAAGAAAATGACCGCCAGCACAACTAAAGAGCCACGCACAGTCAGCCAAAAGGGGGCGAATATGCGCGGGCCAATGACATAATTGTGTGGATGATACGACGCGGCCACATCAATTGGCGGGCCAAATTCTTTGAGCACATCCATTACCATATCTTGATCAAGATCAGTACCGTGGGCACGATCTTCTAAAGCATCCATAATTAACGAATGCATCTCAACAGCGATATCCCCGCGTTTTCTTCTCGGTAGATTGAGGCCTACTTCATCGATATAGGCATCGATCAATTGTTTGAGTTCAGGTTCTAATTTCATAGCATTCTCTCCATAGCATCAACTAAAGCCTCCCATTCCGCTTTAAGCTGAGGCAACAATTCTTCACCAACAGGGCTGATACGATAATATCGTCTCGGGCGGGATTCTTCGACCCGCCAATCACTACCCAACAATCCTTGATCTTCTAAGCGCCGCAACAAGGGGTAAAGTGTCCCTTGCTCAACTTGCAAACCTAATTTACTCAAGCGTTGGATCAACGAGTAGCCGTACTGCTCATCATCAAGTTGCCTGAGCGGAGTGAAACTGTGTGAAGCGTAGTCGAAGGCTGGTTATTGGCGTCTCCGCTCAGGATGCTGCTCCGTTTAGTGGCACTTGAGTCTATTAAATACGTAAGCCGGGTTTTCACCTTTTGAGGCGATAAACCCGGCTCTATTTATCTCTTCAATGATGACTTCAGTTCAATATTTCGATATTCGGTTCAAGGGGAATTCGTTCGATCAAATCTAGGAAATCTGCTTCGGTGACTTCAGATTGCGGTTTATCCATCAGAGCCAATAAGGTCGCTTCCATCACATTGGTGCCAAAGCTACGCCCTTCTAAGCGAGGTGTGGTTGTGACCAAAATATGCAAATTTCGCTCACGCAGTTCTTCAACATTTTGCGCTGTCGTGGTATTCGTAACAATGATCTTACCGCTCAGATCATCGGGCATATGTGTGCGAATGGAAATAAAATCTCCGGCCAATACATCGGATTCCTGGTAATACTTCTCCCATTTCGGCTCGGGTGGCTTATCCTGTTCGGAGCCTAGCGTATACAGCCAGTGAAAAGGGAACTGGGATATCACCGGTAGCAATATCGCGGCAAGTAGCCTGACAGATGCTAAACTGCGAATGGGAATCGGCAAACCAAAAGCGAACATGAAATCACAGGCCGTAACATCACAACCTGCCTCTTCTAAAGCCGAAGCCATCACATAGCGATCGACAGCGTTGGTTTTCATTGCTTTCATGCCGCGCAGAGTCTTGCCTTCAGAATTGAGATGCACCTCCAATGCAGTTAATGCTCGCTTTACCAACAAGCCCTTGACCCCGTTGCCATCCCCAACTTTGCTGATTTTCACCGCTTTACGGATACGTTTGGCCTCTCGAAGGTAATATCGCCGTCCTGCCACTCCCAAATAGAATTCCAGCCCGCCGACACCAAAGGCATCCACTTTTCCATCATAGGCTTTATACATCTCGATCGCCTTATCTAAATCACCATTAGTGCCCTGTCGGGAAAGCTCAACCTCTTGCCCCAAAAATTCTCGTCGTGTGGTGTGATCCCGAGATATCGAACCAATACTAACTGAGAGTACCTTTTTCATCTCTTAGCCTCCTAAAGGGTTATTCGCACATCCATCCTACCATTAAAAATGTGATAACGACATTCGAGGTACAATGAGCAGGCCCGATCAACTTACATTTTTCAAAAGAGATTACGATGAAATTATTCAACAGATCCCGGTCAGTGTACCTAATCGTTATTGGGATACTCCTCATTCAGGGTGCCTGCAACCTCTCCATGGGCGAATCGAATCTGGAACCTGAGGTGGATGCACATCCCAAGGAGATTTCTGAGCTCCCCCGCGTGACAAAACCTACACAAACGGCCACACAAACTAATACTCCTATCCCTCCCTCACCAACCGCCACAACAACACCATCGCCTACACCCACAGAGACGCCTTTACCAACCGATACCCCCACAATTACACCAACC
>CAYQQX010000179.1:0-9270 GCA_964419495.1 uncultured Anaerolineales bacterium | reverse complement strand
TAAGTTCCGAGAAATTTGTTTTATGGAGGAAAGACGTCATGCTAAAAAAGAAATATTGGATTTATATTCAAGTGGTGATAATAGTACTGCCCATATTGGCTTGCGGGTTCTTTTCCCAGATGGATGAGCCTCAACCCACATACACGCCGCTGCCTACTTATACGCCTTATCCCACCATTGATCCTAATGATACAACAACCCCCGATGTAACATTGACGCCCGATTTTACTCCCACACCCGAAGGGCCCATAGTGCTCTATGAAAATGATTTCACTGACCTAAATAAAACATTGGAAATTGTCGAGTTAGAACGTTATCAGACATCTCTGGAAAACGGAGTGTATTATGTAGAACATCTTTTGGGTGGGCAGCCTATATTGCAGTTCCTGTGACCGCGTATAATTTTGTCTTTGATGTGGATGTTTCTGTCCTGAAGGGGCCAGATGATGGAGCGACATTTGGTTTAGGGTTCCGAGGGAGCGAAGGATATAGTGGTGAAAATTATCGTTGGCGTATTTCAACCAACGGGAATTTTCATATTCATGCAAACACAAATGATAATATCCTCCCACTAGAATGGTTTGAAAGAGATTATGATGTCGCTGGCGATTGGTTTAAGTCTTCTGCTATCAACCAAGGGTATGGTGTTACTAATCATCTCCGAATTGTTGCTAATGGAGATGAGATTAGTTTTTTCATCAATAATCAAATGGTAATGCAAGCTCGTGATAGTCGTTTACAGAATAGCTATTTCGCTTTAATTACTCATGCGGATGGATATTCAGAAACTTCCTTTGATAATCTTTTGATTACTGAACTGGATGAAAGTAAATTGAACGAGTTTCAGTTCCCGTCGCTTTCACCAACCCCTGCCTTGGTATCAGAGCAAATACTCTTTGAAGACAATTTCGATAATGGGAAGCTAGATGAATGGACTATCAAATATGGATCATGGAGTGTGGTCGATGGACAATTGATGTGTATATCGAGTCATGATGCCAGAATAATCGCTGGAGATGAATCATGGGAAGATTACAGCATAAGCGCTGACATAAAGCCAATATCTGGGAGTGTCGATGTAGGCATTTACGGACGTTTGCTGGATACAACGCACTCTTATCAAGGACAACTTTGGAAAGAAAAGGCACGAATTAAAATATGGGACGATGAATGGAGTGATCTTGCTACAGAATCTTTTCTTTCAACCAACGACACATGGTATAACCTGAGACTGGAATTCAGAGACACTAAAATTGCATTGTATATTAATGATGCTTTAGCAGTAATAGTTGAAGACACTGTTTACAATATCGGCAAAATAGGACTTCGTTGTGCATCAGAATCCCAGGCGTATTTTGATAATGTTAAAGTAACACTACTGCCTTAATAGACTACGGATAGCTTTTCATTTGCATTGACTATGTTTTTGAAGGAACACAAATCTTCCTTGTACAAACAGGGTTGGCTAACTCCGTGTGGTGCGGACTTGGGGTACGCTTTGCGAAAAACTGGATCGGGCTAATTATGGAGATTTCGTGCGTGAGTTGAAATGCCAAGTCCCCAAGCCGCACACGCCCACGTTAGCCTGATTCTAATTGGTGCTCGTATGGACCTTTTCCCAGGCAGCCACCTTCTGGATCAGAGTTATTTGATCAGAGATACGAGCTTGAGACATTGTCGATGAAGAACACTGAGTTCGATTTCAGCCATCGGGCGTTTGGGATCATAGGACCAATGGTAGACTTCCAGCACATCTTCCATCGCACAGACAAAGTCAGCGTTTTCTTTCGGCGGTCGGTCGGGTATGCTTCAAGGCACTTCCCACTAGATGGTCATCTGAAAATTCTGATGCTATTACAAAGGAAATGCGAAGATATGAATTTTGATGAAATTATCGATCGCAATGAATATCCGACAATGAAGTGGAGCAAGGAATTTCTATCGGATCATTTTGGCAATGAAGAAGCTATTCCAATGTCGGTTGCTGATATGGATCTCAAAGCTCCTCCCACAGTAATAGAGCAATTGCAGAAACGCGTTGCGCATGGAATCTATGGCTACGAGTCAAAACCAGATAGCTACTTCAGTGCACTCGAAACATGGTATCAAGATAGATATGGCTGGAAAATAGATCAAAAATCCATTGAGCAGTGTCCATCTATCTTGAATGCCATTTCAGTCTTGATCGATCAGCGATCAAATGAAGGGGACGGGGTGATAATTCAGCCGCCCGTTTTCTTTGAATTCAAAATGGTGATTAGAAATAGCGGCCGTAAAATCGTTAAGAATCCACTCAAGCTGATGGATGGCAAATACCAGATTGATTTTGATGATCTGGAAAGCAAAGTATCTGATCCCAATAACAAGATTCTGATCTTGTGTAACCCTCATAACCCAATTGGAAGGGTGTGGACAAAAAGTGAGCTGAACCAAGTGGCGAAGATTTGTGATCAGCACGATGTATTTGTAATTGCGGACGAAATTCATGGAGATTTTGTCTTTGCTCCACACACGTATTCCCCTTATTTGAATATATCTGACGATGCGGCTCAAAATGCTGTTGCTTGTATTTCTCCAGCAAAGACATTCAATATTTCTGGCATGGTTGATGCCATAGCGATTATCCCCAATGAAGCACATCGGCATCAATTCCATGGATTTGCACATCGCTACCAAACCAACAAGATAAATGTGTTTTCTTCAGTTGCTACTGAAACTGCCTATCGCCAAGGATCAGACTGGCTAGATAAGTTGTTGAACTACATTTGGGGAAATATTGATTTGATTAGGAGGCATTTAGAGCAATCTGAAGCCGGAGTTTCCATGATTGAGCCGGAAGGAACGTTTTTGGTTTGGCTGGACTTCAGAAAACTGGATTTAGATGCTAAAGAACTGGCGAAATTCCTTTCGCAGAGTGCTCAAATCGCACTTGCTCCGGGATATTGGTTTGGGAGAGAGGGTGCTGGTTTTGCAAGAATGACGGTGGGCTGTCCTCGGGAAACTGTTCAAAGGGCACTCGAAAACCTGACCGCCGCAGTTGAGAAACTTTCTTGATGTATCGAGCGCTCCGATAAGGGAAGGGATTTATTTGGATCTTCAGGAATCGCCGTGGTGAGGGGCCACATTTGGGGGTAGGGGGCGTGGCGGAGCACGCCCCCTACCCCCAAATGTAAGATCTCTCACTGGAATTCCGAAAGAGCCATTTAATTCAGAGAGTTATTATGAGTGGACAAATTGGATTAAGTAACCGTTTTGATATTATGGGGGCCCAAAATACCATGAAGGCAGTTGTGACCAATGGCAATGGTGGATATGAGCAGTTGGAGTATCGAGATGTGCCTATTCCCGAAATTGCCCCCGGAGAGGTTCTCTTACATGTCCTGGCAGCTGGGGTAAACAACACAGAAATAAATACTCGTCTTGGTTGGTATTCTTCCGCAGTCAAAGCCGGTACAGAAGCGCTGACTTCAAATGAAAAAGAAAAAGCCAAAGCCATGGCAGATGGGGGATGGAATGAGGCGACACCTTTTCCATTCATTCAAGGTACGGATTGTTGTGGACGCGTTGTCGCAGTGGCTCCTGGCGTGGATGAAAGTGTTTTGGACGCCCGTGTATTGGTGCGGCCATGTATTCGCAGCTTGGGATTCGAATCAATGGAGAATATCTGGATGGCTTCTGATTTCGATGGTGCCTTTGCCCAATTTGTGAAAATCGATGCCAGAGAGATATTCCCCGTAGACTGTGACTGGAGTGATGCCGAACTTGGATCTATTCCATGTGCATATGGCACAGCTGAAAATATGATTCACCGGGCAAAAGTTTCCCAAGGGGAGCATGTTTTAGTTGCCGGTGCAACGGGAGGCGTGGGATCTGCCGCGGTACAGCTGGCCAAACGCCGAGGCGCGAGTGTGACTGCAATTGCGGGAAAAGAGAAAATGGCTCGTGTGGAATCAATTGGGGCAGATCTGGTCATTGCTCGAGGTGACGATATCGTTGCCGCCTTGGGCGAGAATGTGGTCGATGTAGTTATTGACAATGTCGCCGGGGCTGCTTTTGGTGCGATGTTGAAAGTGCTGGTTATGGGTGGACGATATGCGTCTTCTGGTGCCATTGCTGGGCCGCTTGTGAGCCTGGATATGCGAGATTTTTATCTCAAAGACTTGACCTTGATTGGTTGCACTGCCTGGGATGAGCCAGTTTTTCCCAACCTGATTTCCTATCTCGAGAACGGTGAGATCCGGCCGCTGGTGGCGAAAACATTTCCGCTTGAAAGCATTGTACAAGCTCAACGTGAGTTCACCAAAAAGAAGCATATCGGAAAAATTGTTTTGATTCCGCCGCCGTTAAATGAGGTGCAATTGAGCTTGATTTCTAGTTAACCTGATATGCGAGTATTTTTCTTACAACTGTCATCCTGAGCGAAGCGAAGGGTTTCAAAATTTGTTAGGAGAGATTCTTCGCCCTTGCTGGGCTCAGAATGACAGATATTTGGAAGAACTTGCACATGGCGTTAGTTAAGACGAATTGCTTTATGGATCATTGGGATCTTACGAAAATTTCATCGACAATTTCATCCGCTTTCAGCCGGCTGGATTCAATTCAACATATCGATCCGGAACTGACGCCTGAGAATTGGTGTCAGATCCAGCCATGTATGACGATCAACATAGGCTCGAAGGCCATTATCCTAACCCAGCCTTCCTCAACGATTTTCGTATATTTGCTTGGAATTTTGACCCTTGGCGTTGGGCTAAATTTTTTGTGGATTCAGGGTGACGAAGCATCGCGGCTGTGGTGGGGGATTTCTCTTATGCTCTGGGGTGTTGGCGCGCTTTTAGCAGGAACCAGTTACCAGGCGTTTGGGTACCAGATAAAATGTGCCGGGAAAGAAGTCTGCTCTTGGACCAGTTGGTGGGAAGTGATCTACCTCATATTCCAGCAGCTAAGCATGGACGCGCTACTGGTTGCAGTCGCTCTTTCCTGTACGCATGAAATATGGCAAAAGGTACTAATAGGTTGTGCAGTGGGCTGCGCGGGGATATACATCTTAATCACCCTCATTGGCGGAATAATGCCCATTAAATCAATGATTACCTTCGAGCTGATGATCGGGGTCTCCGCCCCCATATTTTTTATTATGCTCATAATCAACGCTTGGCGGTATCAGTTATATGGCTTACCTAAGGATCTCGCTCTATTAACCGCTTGGATATTGTTGTTTTTCGCGCTTGTGGCTTATTGGTTCTACGATTATCTTGATATTACACCCAGGCTGTGGGCGAAGGGAAACGGGCTTTGGTTCTCCCAAAATGATGTGCTCCACATCGGCTTGATTCTCTGGATGATCTACATTGCAACGGTAGTGACTGAGAGAGTCAAGGATTATGTAATGCCGTAGTAGCCAGTACCAATAGCGAAGGTCTTATGAATCGGAAGAATATTTCCAAGCGCATCGAAGCCGACGGCGTCATCCTAGAATTTGATGAGGAATACCAGGCTGGGCCCATGGTCACCGTAAAGTCGCACTATCTGCACGAATATGCAAAGAGCAGTGCCGGAGTCAACCATCATATCATTTTGAGCGGTGTCGAGGCATTCGGAAATTGAATAGGATTGATGAGCCCACTCCACACCAATTTCTGGAGATGATTCATTGATAAGGAATTTTCACGATGCATAAATCTTCGATGGCGATTAATAATCATAAACTCATTGACTGGCTCCTTGATGGAGATGTTTCTATTCAATATCAGGTGCACCGTGATTTATTGGCAACAGAGAGGCCAGACTTGCGGGAGCGCATCGAAAATGAAGGCTGGGGTGCGCAGTTTTTAAGTTTTCGCAAAAAAGAGGGGCATTGGGGGCAGCGATTTTATCAACCCAAGTGGATTTCGACACACTACACGGTGTTAGATCTAAAGAACCTGGCAATTTTCCCCAAGAACAAAGAAATAAGGGGTTCAATACTTCAGGTGCTTGGCGATCTCAAAGGTCCAGATGGAGGAATATATCCAATCGGTGCAGAAAAGAAAAGCGATATTTGTTTGAATGGTATGTTTCTAAATTATGCGGCATATTTTGGGGTAGACGAAAATAGCTTACACTCCATCATCGATTTCTTGCTTTTAGAGCATATGCAGGATGGTGGATTTAATTGCAATTCCAATACTATCGGTGCGGTGCATAGCTCATTACATTCAACAGTATCTGTTTTAGAGGGTATTTTGGAATATGAAAAAAATGGATACGGGTATCGGATAGAAGACCTTCAAGCGACGGCAGTTAAGGCAAGAGATTTCATATTGCAGCATCGGCTATATAAATCTGATCGGACCGGGAGTGTGATTGATAAAAAAATGCTTATGCTTTCATACCCATCCCGCTGGAAATATGATATTTTACGAGCCTTAGATTATTTTCAATTTGCCGGTGTTGCTTATGATGCCCGAATGCAAGATGCGCTCGATATCTTGCAGAAAAAACGACGCAAAGATAATAAATGGCCAGTTCAAGCGAAGCACCCGGGCCAGACTCATTTTGACATGGAGAAAACCGGTGGCCCAAGTCGCTGGAATACGCTTCGAGCCTTGAGAGTTCTAAAACGATTCAGCGAGGCCTCAAGACGGACCATATAGACTTATACCAACTCCATCATCCCTCCAACGAAATTCCCATCGATGAAACCCTACGCGCGCTGATTGAGCGTGAGCTGGTGCCCATGGCCCAAACCTATGGCCTTGCCCTTATTCCCTGGTCGCCAACCTCGGGGGTTTCTTATCGGGCAAATATCTACGTGAAGCGAATTGATGCTGTCGCCCCTCCGGGCCGCGCTTTGGTACCTTTCAGCGACTTCGATGAAAACCCGGACTTTCATTTGCAGATCGATTACCTCTTCCTTCAAGTTGCGCTCTCGTTCATAGACTTGATCTGCCATGCTTGAAAAGGTACGCGCCAGACCTCCCATTTCATCGCTTCGTTTTTCTACATTTTTTAGGTTTACATCTTCAAAGCATCCTGATTCCACAGCCTGTGACGCGCTGACCAAAGCGGTAATGGGCTTGCTGATAATTGAAGAGAGCCACCAACCACCAAACAGCGCCAATGCGGAGACAAATACTAATGCAGCAATCGCCTGGGTGCGGGCTTGTAAAAAGATCTGCTCGGCCTTTTGTTCTGTTTCTCGCAAGGGTGCGTAAAACTCATCAATGTAGGTTGTTGCTGCAACGCGAAGATCTGTGCCTTCCACGGGGACGCATTCCATATACTTGTCGCGAAGCGATTCGTCCGGCTCTTGCCATACATAATAAGAACCAACCTTTGTTCCATCCAGGCTGACTTCGAAGATTGCCCAGAATTCTGGCAGGGATTCGGCAAACATATGCATGTCCTGCCCAATCAAGGCCGGATTGATGTGATGGAAGACAATGCCTTTGTCGTTGTATAGGGCCGTGTAGCCAGTCTTGCCAACGGGTTGAACTGCAATTTGAGCCAGCTGAGCGTCATCAGTCAGCATGGCTGGATCTGTCAGTAACGCCGGATGGGCTTCAAGATACAGGGCTATTTGTACGGCGGTATCCAAGGCTTTTTGTTGAATCGCCTCTTCTCCCAGTTGTTTCACCAAGGCGGTGCTTTCTTCGACAGTCAATTCCCCTACGTTCTGAATATTTTGAAGATAGATAGGCCCAAAAATACTGAGAGGAGGGAAACAAGTACGTCGATAGGAGGAGCAGATTCTCTGTCAAAAGTTTCGACACTAATTTGCAAGAATGCCTAACCTGTGAACAGTTTGGTGGGGTTTATGCGCCCCCCTGATGGTGTTCAGACTGGCAATAAATTTGGCGGACGATCCGAAAAATCTGGCGAAGAGTAGATATGGAAATCGGACTAATTGCGGCCATATTGCCGCGAACAGGATTGTTGTCAAGCACTGGAGTTGAGAATACAATTAGTCTTGAGTAAAAATAATAGAGAACTCACACTAATATCGGAGGAAACATGAACTTTGCAGGAAAGCGTGTCTTAATCACAGGTGGTTCACGAGGAATTGGCAAATCCTGCTCCCTGGCATTTGCTGAACGAGGTGCACAAATTGCCATCAATTATCGGAACAACCTGGAAGCAGCCAAAAAGACTTTGGCTCAATTGCCCGGCGATGGGCACAGCATCATTCAGGCTGATGTTTCTGATCCTGATGCTGTCAAAAGGCTGATCGATGAAACTTCTGATGGATTGGGTGGCCTGGATATTGTGGTCAACAACGCCGGCATTTCACAGAGACACCCCATTGATAGTGTCAGCTACGAAGATTGGCAGACGGCATTCCAGCGCATTTTAGATATCAACCTCGTAGGACCAGCCAACGTCATGTATTGGGCCGTACAATATATGAAGGAGTATGGCGGGGGAAATATTGTCAATGTCTCTTCTCGAGGTGCGTTCCGCGGCGAGCCTGAAATGCCCGCCTATGGAGCCAGCAAAGCTGGCCTGAATGCCATGAGCCAATCTTTGGCGCAAAAACTTATTCAACACAATATCTACGTGGGCGTTGTCGCGCCGGGATTTGTAGAAACGGAAATGGCTGCCCGCACGCTCAATGGACCAGACGGCGAAGGCATTCGTAATCAAAGCCCCTTTGGAAGGGTGGCAACCCCAGAAGAGGTGGCTTATGCGGTTTTATTCCTGGCATCGGAAGATGCAAAGTTCTCCACTGGGGCGATCATCGATGTCAACGGCGCCAGTTATTTGCGGACATAGACAAATTGCTGTTCTAGATGATTATCACGAATTTCATCAGTAATCAAAAAATTCTAGCTACCTGACGATTTAGGTTTTGTACACGGAAAAGCACGAAGATATAGAAAAATCTGTAATGGGTAATAACACTCTGAACACTTGTGTCATTCTGAGCGAAGCGAAGCATGCCCTGAGCATGTCGAAGGGAATCCCTTATATGTTCAATTTGTTTGAGCCTTTGCAGGTACAAAGTGACTCGGCCTTTCAGGGATTCTTCGTCGCTTCAGCCGCTTCGCTTCCTTCGCTCCTCAGAATGACAAGGTAAAGTGTTCGACATCATTCTAACCATTACAAAATATACAAAAATCAGTAAAAAATCCGTGAAAATCAGTGTGAATCCGTGTAAAAAAACGATTTTCTGTTAAAGTGTCAGGTAAGTAAAAAAAATGAATTTGTGTAATTCGGCGAATTCGCATCATTCGTGATATGTTTTATTGGTAGATCGTGTTTCGAGGAGAGATTATGAATCTTAAAGTG
>CAYQQX010000178.1:0-9292 GCA_964419495.1 uncultured Anaerolineales bacterium | reverse complement strand
TCTTAAAGTGCAATACCAAATATTGTTTAATTACCATTGGCAAACCACTCAGCGGCTGATGGGGCTGGCGGCCAAACTTGATGAAGTCGATTACTTTCACAAGCCGGAGGATGATTCTGGGTCACTTCACGAAAAGCTGCTGCATATTTTGCGCGCCAATCATGCCTGGCACCAAAGCCTGATTGCTGGATCACAGCAGCGGCCGCTTTCCCGAAAACAGTTCGATGATATTGCTGCTTTGCAAGCTGGCTTTGACTGCGAGCAATCCAGCTGGGATGAGATGCTAGCTGGATGGACTGAAGCGGAACTAGGCGAAAGCGTCAATCTAATCCGCTCAGATGGCACCGAATACTGTTTCGTGCTCTGGCGAATTCTGCAGCACCTGATCCTCCACGGCATGCAGCATCACGCTGAAATTGCCCAAATGCTGACCAACTTCGGTCACTCACCGGGCAACCTGGATTTCATCTTCTTTAATGAATAAATGATTAGAGACAGTACAACCCTGGAGATTTGCTGCCACCCCAAAAGGAGTTTCAGGATTCCTTTTGGGGTGGTTTGTTTTCCATGAGGAGAGATTTATGCCCCAAGCGCGTCCAAATATCCTGCTTATCCTTAGCGATAATCATCCCGTAGATTTACTTGGCTCTTACGGCAATGACGAAGTTTTTACGCCCAATTTAGATCGGTTGGCGGGGCAGGGGATGCAGTTCAACAACGCTTATTGCGTCAATGCCATGTGTTCCCCCTGTCGCGCATCCCTATTTACGGGCCTGATGCCATCGCAGCACGGCGTGCATACCTGGCTTGATGACCGAGTGATGGACCGCTGGCCAGAGAATTGGAACAGTATCGCTGAATTCGAAACTTTGCCAGAGATATTGCAGCAGAATGGTTACACAACTGCCTTGATCGGCAAATACCATCTCGGGGTTCCCGATCAGCCGCAAAATGGATTTGATCATTGGGTAACGTTCCCCATTGGACATACGCGCAGTTTTTGGAATAACACCATCATCGAAAACGGGGAGCAGTATACCTATCCCGGGCATACGGTAGATTGTTTTACTGAAAAGGCCGTAGAATATCTGCAAGACCATGATGCCAATTCTGATGAGCCATTCTTCTTGTATTTGCCCTATAACGCACCCTATGGACACTGGCCATCGATCTATGGGCCGGCCAAGAATCGTTTTGCTGGCCATTACGAGAATGTCGAAATGCACTCTGTCCCCAGGGAAGGGTTGAGTAAGGCGGCTGTGCTGCGTTCCTTCATGCGCCACCACGAAAGTGGGCAAGGTATCGATTACACGGCTGCTTTACGCATTCCCAACGATCTCATAACCCTGCGGAATTATTTTTCACAGATGTCGATGGTCGACGATGGGGTGGGCCGCGTGCTGGAGACCCTCGAGCATTGCGGCCTGGATGAAAATACCCTGGTGATTTACAGCTGCGATCATGGTTTTTCCATGGGGCACAACGGGTTTTGGGGCCATGGCCAGGCCACATTTCCGGCTAATGCGCATCGTCCTGCTTACCATATTCCACTGTTGGTGCGGCATCCTGGTCAAATTGCTGCTGGGGCAGAATCGGATGCGATGGTCAGCCAGATTGACTTATTCGATACGATTTTGGATTATGTCGGTTTGGACGATATCCCCAGAAATCAGAATTCACCAGCCATGAGTATTGCTCCGCTGTTGACGGGAGATGTGTCTGAAAGAGACGCCGAGGATAAAGCCATTTTCATTGAACAAGAGGAAGTGCGCGCCGTTCGAACTCGAGAATGGCTTTATGTGCAACATTTTGGGGGTCATGATAAATACACCTTCGAGGATGAGTTGTATAATCTCGTAGATGACCCTGTTGAAAAGCACAACTTGGCTGGCGATCCCGACTTTGCGGCAATTGCCCAAACCCTGGGTTCTCGTTTGAGCGATCATTTCGCTCGATATTCTGAACCCCAATACAATCTCTGGGAAGGGGGTTCACTGAAATCGAATTCAGATAAGCCCTGGTTCTGGGCTGATGTTTGGGGTGAAGATTGGGAGCCGGTTTTCGATGTATGAATGGATCAAAAATGCGTTATAGAATCTTAGATGAGAAAGCAGCGATTAGATACATGATTGATGAATTGGGATATTTTGACAATTCAGCTGAGTTAGTATGTGAGGAAATTGGTGATGGAAATTTGAATCATGTATTTAGGATCATAGACAACAAAACAAAATCAGCATTTATATTGAAACAAGGTCTGCCTTATGCAAGAACGTCCACAGAAATGAAATTGGATGCCAATAGAGTACGAATCGAGGCTATGACTTTGGTTGAACAAGGGAAATATTCGCCGGAGTTGGTGCCGAAAGTATTTAAATATGATGATGATTTATGTGCCATGGTAATGGAGGACCTGTCTGGGCACATGATTTTGCGAACAGCCATGATGCAGCAGAAGAAATTTCCAAAATTGACAAGAGATGCCGCTGAATTTTTTGCGAATACATTGATTCGAACGAGCGATATCGTTTTGGAGAGCAAACACAAGAAGGATGAAGTTGTAAGATTCACGAATAAGGATCTCTGCGACCTGACTGAAAAATTAGTGTTAACTAGCCCAACTTATAACGACCCCAGAAAAAGAGTGGAAGAGCATTTGGTAGAATTTGAACGCGATGAAATAATCAATGATGAAGCTGTGATCGTCGAGTTTGCAAAGTTGAAGCATAAGTTTATGACCAGCGCCCAAGCGCTGCTCCATGGTGATGCCCATGTAGGCAGCATCTTTGTGACACAATCAAATACAAAATTTTTTGACGCAGAATTCGGGTTTTATGGTCCAATGGGGTTTGATGTAGGAATGTTCTTGGGTAATTTGTTGATGAACTCTGTCTACCAAAAAGTTTCAGGATTTGATGAATACTACCAATGGGTAATAGGTGTGGTAGAGGAATTTGTCGATCAATTTAGCCTGGAATTTATTAATGTGTGGGATACCTATGCAGTAGAACACTATGCCGAAAAATCTGATAAGTTCAAAAAATTCTATCTTGCTAAAGTTTTAGAAGATACAGCAGGTTATTGCGCTTGTGAAATGATTCGAAGGACAACGGGGTCTTCCCATGTAGCGGAAATGGATGAATACAGCGATAAAGTAAAGCATGAAAAGGCCCAAAAACAGAATATCCTGCTGGCAAAAGAGATATTATTAAACCAAACCAAGTATGCAACGGGTTTAGATTATAAAGAATTGCTCGAGAGAGTATTATAAAGAATAATCTAAACTGCGCATAGCCAACATAGTGTGAATGTTTTGACTTCGAAAATAGGTAGTGAAGTGTGAGGTGAAAAATGAACGGGAAAAAACTAGTCGATAGCCCCTTTATCCTTGTCGGCGGGCTGATCATCTTTGGGGGAATTCTTGTGGCAATCTTAGTGATGATTATTCTGGCTGTTTATCTCGCAGATACGAAAGTGATGCCATTGGTAACCATCTTGTTGGTATCCATGGGCGGTATTATGGGAGGGTTGGGGTTCGAGATCAAAGATGATCAATTCAATTTCCCCAATCGGGATCGGCGCACCAAGAATTCATTTGCCCCAGGATGCCTGGGGAGTGTGCTTTATGGATTGATCGGGGGGTTTGTGATCTTCCTGCTAATTCCTGGAGATTTTAATTTGAGCGCCGGACCCTTTGAAGTCGTAAAACTTTTTGCCTTAGCCATCATTGGTGGTTACGGGGGTAGAGTGCTGATTGAGAAGGCGCTGGATAAACAGATGGCGGAGATGCAAAAGCAATTTAATGATATCCAGAATCAGCCATCGCTAGATGCCAAAGCCATGGATGCTATCGAGCAACAGCTTGATGGCGATCCTGATACAGATGTAACCGTCGAAATGCTCAAGGAGAGTATTTCCCAGGCGTCAGCATCCGTATTTGTTTGGGCTTTTGATAAGGCGCGCAGTTTCCGACGCGCTAATTTCCGTGCCAAAAACTTGAAGGATATCGGCCTTGTTGTTCCTGTATTTGATGCGCTCATCGCTGTGGATCAATCGGAAAATGATCAGGAGAAATATCATCGCAATTTTGGTCAGTTGGGCTATGCCCTCAAAGATCAAGATCCGCAGGAAAACTCGCGCGCCATTGATGCCTTTGATAAGGCAATCGAGGTTCGGGAGCGAGGTGATGATCAAGGTACATATTTGCTGTATGAATTCAATCGCGCCATCTGCAAAATGCGGGAAAATAGAGACTTTGAAGAAATTAAGGCTGATTTGGAAATTGCCATGACCAGTCATAAAAGTTCGGGTTTAGCGCGTGGTCTTGGAAAATTTATTGATGAAGATTTACTAAACTGGTACGACCAGAATAAGACCGCGCTGAAAGATTGGTTTGCGGAACATGAAATCAAATTAACAACCATGAAAGCAAAATTCAAAGAGCAAAAAAGTGAGCAAGCCTAGAATGGGAAGCGAACATCTGGGTGAATATTCAGTTGCACTTCGTGATGTTGAAGAGCCTGACTTGACGGTTTTCTTTGAGAATCAGCTTGATCCAGACGCCAACTATATGGCTGGTTTCACTGCCAAAGATCCCACTAATCGAGCTACCTTTGATGAGCACTGGGCCAAAGTGTTGGCCGATGAGGGCGTTTTCATCAAAACAATTTTGGTGGATGGAGAAGTTTCCGGCAGTGTTCTCTCTCATGGCTGGTTCGGCGACCCTGAAGTGAGCTATTGGATTGGCAATGACTTTTGGGGCAGGGGCGTGGCAACCCAAGCTCTGCGTTTGTTCTTGGCCGAGTATACCTTGCGCCCACTCTATGCTCGTGTGGTCTTTGATAATCATGCTTCCAGAAGAGTGTTGGAGAAGTGTGGCTTTTACGAGCACGGGAAGGATAAAGGCTTTGCCAATGCTCGCGGTATGGAAGTCGAAGAGATCATTCTGAAACTGAAATGTCAAACCTAAATGGATGAAGTGATGAAAAGAAATCTGATCACTTTGCACGATCTATCTTCCGAAGAGATTTTCCAAATCTTTGATTTGGCTGACAGGGCGGCTTCCCTGGCGATTTCCTCAGATGCAAAACTAACCGCCTGCTATTCCTTCGAAGGCAACAGCTTACGCACGCGTGCGACATTTATCAAGGCACTATTCGACCTGGGAATTTCCCCTATCGAATTGCCCAACCTGCTCAAGACCAGTGAGGCTGTGGAGCATTTAGCTGGTTACCTCGATTATTGGTTTGATTTGTACGTAATTAGGGATCGCAATCACACACGGATGGCTCAATTTGCTGAGGTATGTGAAAAACCAGTAATAAATGCTTTGAGTTCAGATGCCCATCCCTGTGAGGTGCTGACTGATCTCTATTCGGTGCGAAAGGAAAAGGGTGATCTTGAGAAGTTTAAGTTCTGTGTTTTGGGTCCCCCCACAAATGTCTTGAATTCCTGGAATCGGTTATGCCAAATCCTGGAATTGGATTATGTGCAGGTCATCCCCCAGGGATTTAAACCTGTTGAGGAGGCCAATTTGAGCCACTCGAAATCGACGGGGCTTAAGGATGCGGATGTGGTCCTGACCGATGTCTGGCCGGATTCTTTCGATAATAGAGACTTCCAATTGACCCTTGAAGATTTGAAGATTGCCAGTTCAGATGCGTGGGTGATTCCATGCCCGCCGTTCAACATCGTGAATGAAATCCATCAGGAAGTGATCGACTCGCCCTATTTCGCCGGGTACGCTCAAAAGCGCTATTTGTATGATGTGCAGAAAGCGTTGATTTATTATTTGACTAATTAGCTACCTTTCCAATCACGAATTGGAACGAATTTTCCGAATGACACGAATTCGGATCATAAAAAAAGTTGAAGTTGACTTGGAGAAGTGGGTCAAGTTGACGGGTGTCAGTGATGAAACGATACAAACCATCGAGAGTAAACTGCTTTCTGAGATTGAAGGTGGACCCCCAACTAGCATGCGCCCACTCATGGATGGCGAGGCGCTCAAATTTACTCAAGTATGGGGAATCTTTATAGATATCAAGGAAAACTAATAATGTTTAAAAACGCAATTGTCAGAACACCAGGAAAAAGTATTGTTGATGGCCTAACTTCGGCAGGTTTAGGGGTGCCCGTTTATGAGAAGGCATTAGAGCAGCATGGGGCCTATGTTGGCGCGCTCGAGGCGTGTGGCCTGCAAGTGATGGTATTAGGTGCGGATGAAACCTATCCTGATTCAGCTTTCGTGGAAGATACTGCGCTGCTGACTCCCCAGTGCGCCATTGTTATGGTTCCTGGCGCGGAATCAAGAAAGGGTGAAACCGCCCAAATTGAACAGGTATTACATGGAAGGTTTGAGATTGTTGAAGCGGTTAACGAACCTGGCACCGCAGAGGGTGGGGATATCATGATGGTTGGCTCACATTTTTATATCGGGCTTTCTGAGCGCACCAATCAAGAAGGAGCACAGCAAGTCATTGACCTGTTGGAAAAATATGGCATGTCTGGTTCCATGGTGGAAATGAGTGATATGCTGCACCTGAAAACGGGTTTGGCATACCTGGAAAATGGTAATTTGGTCGCATATGGTGAATTTTTGACTCACCCTGCTTTCCAAAATTTCAATATTTTGCCTGTTGGGGCTGACGAGAGCTATGCGGCCAACTGTATCTGGGTCAATGACAAAGTTTTGGTTCCAATGGGCTATCCAAAATCGAAAGCCGTGATTGATCGAGCTGGGTATGAGACCATTGAAGTGGATGTCTCTGAGTTTCGCAAACTCGACGGGGGATTGAGCTGCCTGTCTTTGAGATTCTGATTATTATCTTGCTAAAACGAACTAAAAAGGTCATAATTAGGGTCAAGTCAAAAAAATAGGAATGTATCCATGAAAAGACAGAGAAGAAGAACTATATTTCGTTTTACATTCTCAAAGAGCCGGTGATGGATAAACACCGGCCGAACCTGGCGGGACTCAACCTGGGCAAGGGCTGCATCCGGTATACGAAGCCTGAGAAGATCAATTTTTATGCACACGATGAGGGTACACTGATCACCATTCGCCATTCGAAGCTTCCCGCTCATGGCATGCAGTATCAACAGGGATGGATTGATGCTTATTTCGCGCCAATGAAGTCTTATTTTGGCTAGGTATCTGGAACTGAATCAGGGGGATATCAAAGATGTTTCTGCAAAGTACGGTATTAAAATTGATTCATTTAAGCCGATCCGAGGTGGGGCAAGCAACACCAATTACCTGCTCAATTCGGACCTTGGACAATGTGTTTTGACGGTTTTCGATAACAAGACGCAGTCTGAAGCATCTAGCATAGCGCGGGTAATGAAATTATTGTATGAAAATCAGGTTCCCGTTCCTAAATTGTCGACAACGATGGATGGTGAGAATTTTGCACTGATTAAGGATAAGCCAACCATTCTAAGAGAATTTATTCAGGGCGATGTTCATGATATGTTAAATGAACACATGATCCACCAGGTCGGTAGGGCGATGGCAAAGATGCATCTGATCCCGCCCCCTAAATTTCTTCCAATGGGATATGCTTACGATTGGGGGAAATTTTCGGACGTAATCAACGGAAATATCGATCCAGATTATGAAAGATGGCTGGAAAAACAGGGCCAAAAAATACAAGGCAATTTGCCCTTCTCCTTGCCCATTGGAATGATACATGCGGATTTATTTCCGGAAAACATCGTTTTTCGTGATGGAAAACTAAGCGCATTGATTGATCTCGAGGATGTTGCCCATTACCCATTGTGTTTTGATATCGGGATGTGTATATTGGGCACCTGTCGAGAAGATGACTCAATCGATTTCCAAAAGGTACGTGTACTGCTTGATGCATACCAAGAAATTCGCCCACTGACTGAAGATGAAATACGGTCGCTTCAATTTTATTTGGAGTATGCGGCTACGGCGCTCTCTTATTGGCGCTTCTGGAAGTACCATATTCGTTACCAGCTGCCTGATCGAGCGCATCTGCACAGGGAGATGATGCAGTTATCTCAACTTATTTCAACGATAGACCAAGAAAAATTTAGGTTTCTGCTATTTAAATAACTCAAGTTGCCACCAAGCGCTGCAACATCCTGAGCGGAGAGGCCATTAACCAGCCTTTGACTACCACTTCGACACCCTTCGACAGGCTCAGGATTCAGCTCAGTGTCCGCTCATGCAGTTTTGGTCAATTCCCCGTTTTTGGGCGTCGCTGTCGAAGGATAATTGTATAAAGTGGCAACTTAGGTTACATTGAAGAATTATCAAGGGGCAAAATTGACTTCGTGTACAATAATGATATCCATGGATATAAAGAATTCAGGAGGCCACAGTGTTCATTCTGCTGTTCGTGTTTGTCATTTTTGTAGTCGTCATCGGCCTGGAAAATTTGATGCAGTTCGCGCTGGCAAGTTGGGCACTATGAGTGACACAAAATTCTCTGGTCTGGAAGACCTTGCCCCAGGGGGAATCCCTGTTTTAGGCATTCCCTACGACTTGAATTCATCTTATTTGCGCGGCCCGGTCCTGGCGCCGCCCCGCATCCGGGAAGCGCTATTCAGCGAATCTGGGAACCTGTGTGCTGAAAATGGGATCGAACTGGGCCAGACAAGGGCCTGGACCATCGCTGGCGATCTGGAGTTTCCTGAGGACGAAGATGCTTTTGAGATCATTGAAAAGGCCATCGCTGACCTGCTGAGTCAGGGAGCCCGGCCGGTATCCCTGGGGGGCGACCATTCGATCACCTATCCGATTCTCAGGGCTTTTGCAGAGAAATATTCGGGACTCAATCTGTTGCAATTCGATGCCCACCCCGATTTGTATGATGAACTACATGGCAATCGTCTCTCGCATGCCTGTCCCTTTGCGCGCATCATGGAAGATGGTTTGGTAAAGCGATTGGTGCAGGTGGGCGTTCGCACGATCAACACGCATCAGCGCGAACAGGCGGAGCGTTTTGGGGTCGAGGTCATCGTGATGCGCGATTTGAGAAAAGTTGAACGGCTTTCTTTTGATGGTGCCCTGTATCTCTCCTTCGATCTGGATTGCCTGGACCCGGCCTTTGCGCCAGGCATTTCGCACCATGAGCCGGGGGGCATGAGCACCCGAGAAGCATTGACCATTATTCAAAATCTCAAAGCGGATTTGGTCGGCGCCGATTTCGTTGAATATAACCCCACCCGTGATCCTTCCGGCGTAACCGCCGTGGTCGCGGCAAAGTTGTTGAAAGAATTGCTTGGGGTGATGATCGACCAGCGATCTTGATCTTTTATC
>CAYQQX010000177.1:0-9296 GCA_964419495.1 uncultured Anaerolineales bacterium | reverse complement strand
TCGGGGCGAATGAAGCGTTTCATGTTGAGCACCAGCACCACACATTTGTGGCCAGTTGCGCTAATTTTCCCATCCATATTCAACCCTTTCTGCTAGCTGATTGGCTTATTTGAAACTCTCGAATTGGCTGCGGACAAGCTCCATGGCATCCCTGTCCGGAGCGATAATCCACAATGTATCAGATCTAATCTTGAAAATACAGGCGAATTCTTCGTTCAACTTCTCCCAACAGAACCCATCAGGGTGGTCGACGCGATTTTTGTCATACCGCAGATGCAGGTGGGCTTCCAGGGCATCCCAGAATTGAAGCGCGTCCGTGAGTGTATCCCAGGTCCAGGCAGCTGCTAAAACTTTTCCATTGGTAATGCCCTTGTAGAAAATCTGAAAATGGTCTCCGCCCCAACCAGCCGCCGCTTTCTTGGCCGTTTCGGGGTCAAGTCGATCTAGCCCATCGAATGCATAACCCAAGATCATCTCAGTGCCTAACTCACCCAAAGAATCCGACGCCAATAACCGCCATCGCTCCCCCAATATTTCATCCAGAACGGGAATCTCAACGGGTTTCGCGCCCTCACGAACTTGATATTTCTGTGGATGCAGGATCTGCTCTGTGGTTTCTGGCAACCTGGTGTAGGCAATATCAATCATCTGCCATTCTCCAATCTGATAAAGATGATCGATAAATAGGGTTGATTCCCCATATCTGAATTGAGTCTCTCGGATCACATAGGGGGGAGGTAAATCAGAGGCGGAAATCCTCCGGTCTATTGGCGCATATTGAGCAGCCAGAATATCATTGATATCTTCTTCGGTGCCGTATTCTCCCAGCCATTGATACATCAAATAGGTTGCATCCCCTTCCACCAGCGCAGAAATTGCCAGGCAGCGATCTGAATCGCTCAAGCACTCAGGATACACGCCGAAGGCGCTGAGATCGAAGTGTTGATCCACCAGGGCGTGCGTGTATTCGTGGGCGTAGACAAAGCGTTCAATACCAGAGAAGGTCTCTCCAATGACGTAGAGCTCGTCAGTCCAGGGGATATAAAAACCGCCAATTCCCTCCCCAATTTGGTTGAGAGTTTTGGTATATAGATCATAAGTTGGATCGATCAAACCCAAGGCGCTCAGCACACGTGCCTGATCAGTTACTTCAGCCCGAGTGTGGCGTTCAAGGTAAACACTTTCCAATATTGGGCGCACATAACCTTGCTCGATCACCGCACGAGTGACTGGCTCAAGCTCAGTCAATTCGCGCAAGCCTGAAACCTGAGCGGCAATTTCATCCATCTGTGCCGTAGTGCTTTCATCTAGCGCAGCTGGTGTGACAGTTGCTGGCAGTGTTGGGCTTGGAGTAAGCGTGTGTGTTGGAGTAGCTGTCGCGGAGGCATCAGGGAGATACGTTGGATAGGGGGTTTCGGATGACAATTTTTCAACAGTATCTAGAGTTGGCGTTGGAGGCTCTATAGTAGGCGGCGCGCCGAACAAAGATCGAAATCCCCAAATGCCGCCGGCCAAAATTATGCAGCCTATCACGAAGATTGTTCCCAACGTAATCCAAAAAGGAAATTTCTTTGGTTCAGGTTGTTCTAACTCTTCAGGGGGAATGCTGTCTAAGAGTTTTTTCAACCGCTGGCGTGCCTGGCTGTTTACCGGGTTGATCTTTAGGACACGCTGAATACATTCAATTTTTTTATCGGGTTCTTGGACGGCATAACTAATCAGGACCCATCCTTCTTCAGAATCAGGATTGATGCGCAAATATTGCGCCAAAAGAGGGGCGGCCTCCTGGGGCTTTTTTGTTCTCAAGAATTCGATGGCTTCCTGTAGAAGGAAATGTTTTGTTGGGCTTCGATTATCTTCTTCCATGCCCGGATAGTTTAGCCTGCTAACATATTCTTGGCAGCATTTCTCCAGCGAGAACATCCACAACACGCGTCCCGCCGATGGCTGTTTTCATCAGCACGCGCCCCTTGGGAGTATCTGTTATCTCTCCGATGATCGCTGCACCTTCTCCATATGGATGGTCCTTGATCACTTCCAGCAACTTTTCCCCATCATCCTTTCCCACGATGGCAATGAATTTGCCCTCGTTGGCGATATAAAGCGGGTCGAAGCCCAGCATCTCACAGGCTGCTGCAACGGCTGATCGTACCGGGATCGCGTTTTCAAAGAGGGTGATGCCGACTTCGGATTGTTGTGAGATTTCATTCAGCGCGGATGCTACGCCGCCGCGCGTGGGATCGCGCAGCACCCGAATTTGGTGGCTGGTTTTTAGACAGGACGCTATGACGTGGTTTAGGGGTGCTACGTCACTTTGAATGTCAGATTCAAACCCCAGCTCTCCGCGCGCCCCGAGGACCGCAATCCCATGATCTCCCAGATATCCCGATACGATCACCACATCCCCGGGCTTGGCGCCCGAGCCGCTGATCTCCTTGCCGGGGATAACTGTGCCAACTCCGGAAGTGGTGATATACAATCCGTCAGCCAAGCCTTTTTGAACAACTTTGGTATCCCCGGCGACCACTTCTATGCCAGCTTCATCGGCCGCGGTCTTCATCGATTCGACCACTCTTTTAAGGGTAGCCAGGCCCAGACCCTCTTCGAGGATAAATCCTGCCGTTAAGAACTGGGGAGTGGCGCCCATCATGGCCACATCGTTGACTGTGCCGCAAATGGCCAGTTTGCCGATATCGCCACCAGGGAAGAATAGCGGCGCTACCACATGGCAATCGGTGCTGATGGCCAGCTGAGTTCCGGGTCCAGGTTCGACTACGCCGGCATCATTGCCAGCGCGCAGAGCAGGGTTATCCAGGGGCGGTAGGAAGGTCTTGGCGATCAGGTCAGCCATCATCTGGCCGCCGCTGCCGTGACCCATGACGATCTTCTGGCCGTGCTTCAGCGGCACCGGGCAGACAGGGCCTGTCATTATTGGGAAATTGTCTTTGGAATTAGTCATATATGGATAGAGTAGAGACGGATTCTAGAAGCTCCCTTCTAGGAATAAAACCTTTTTAGAAATCGTCCTTTACCTGTAAACCTAAAGGCTGACCCATAACCTTCTTCACAAACTTTGGGTCACCATTTTTTTATAAACCAACCGTAGCTACAGAAAGGGTAGTCTTCCGCATTTTCAACGATGCCGTGTTTGACAGGATTCATGTGAACATACCTTAACCGCGCCAAATAGGAAGTCTCATCATCGATGCAAGAATCCCAGTAGTTGTACCAGACTTTTCTTCCAGGTTGCTCGTCAATTCTATTTACCTCTATCGCACTGATAGAATGTACAGCTTGCATCAGAGATTTAAGTGTAGTGGCATCCTCAGGCGCTTGGGCGATGAAATGATAGTGATTGGATAACACGGCCCAGGCTTCTAATTTCCAACATAATTGATCGGCTCGCTCGAAGAGTGTTTTGCAGAAGTGCTGTTTTTTCTGACCTGTATTTAAAAGATATGCCCGCTGATAGCAGTTCCCTGTCACTATATATTTCGCATTTGGCCGAAATAGGTGAGGGGGATTATGCTTGTAAGATTTGAAGATTATCTCAGTCATTTACACCACATTTGCACAAGCAAGGTTGTGAATCCTACACGGGCACACATTTCTATTCGTGCCTGCCATATCGATAATACGCCGCGCAGGCCCCTTCGGCAGAGACCATCGTGGCGCCCAGGGGGTGTTCGGGCTTACATTGATCGCCAAAGGCGCTGCACTGATGCGGTTTCTTCAAGCCCTGCAGGATTTCGCCGGCAATACACAGCGGTGATTCTTCAGGATTGATTTCGCCGACATCGAAGCGCGCCTCCGCCTTGAACTCGGCATACTCGGGCCGCAGCCGCCAGCCGCTCAAAGGGATGCTGCCAATGCCGCGCCATTTGCGATCGCATTCTTCGAAGACCTGCTCGATCACCTTTTGGGCGGGTTTATTGCCTTCAAATGTGACTGCTCGCTGGTAGGCGTTATCTACATCCTCGATGCGTCCCTCTTCGAGCATCTTGACGGCCGTCAGGATGCCCTGAGCGATATCTAAGGGCTCGAAGCCTGTCACAGAGATTGGGTTTTGATATTGTTTGGCAATGGGCGGATATTCCCAATAGCCCATCACCGCGCAAACATGCCCTGCGGCCAGGAAACCCTGCACACGGTTGTGCGGGGACCCCAAGATGGCGTGCATCGCCGGCGGTACACGCACGTGCGAAACCAGGATGCTGTAGTTATTGACTCCCAGGGCCTTGGCCTGCATCACACTCATAGCGTTGGCTGGCGCTGTGGTTTCGAAGCCGATGGCAAAAAAGACCACTTCTTTGTCGGGGTTTTCCTGGGCGATTTTGAGCGCGTCGAGAGGCGAATACACCACCCGCACGTCGCCGCCGGACGCTCGCACCGAGAATAGATCCTGCTCGGAGCCGGGGACGCGCAGCATGTCGCCGTAGGATGTGAAGATCACCTCGGGCCGCGAGGCGATGGCCAGGGCTTTGTCGATCAGCTCTAACGGCGTTACACAGACCGGGCAGCCCGGGCCGTGGACCAACTCGATTTCGTCGGGTAAAAGCTGGTCGATGCCGTGGCGCACAATGGCATGGGTCTGCCCGCCGCAGATCTCCATCAAAACCCAGGGTTGGGAGACGGTTTCCCGAATCTCTTGCAAGACACCTTGCACCAGCTCTGCGTCGCGGTATTCAGTGATGTATTTCATGATGTGGCAGAGTCCGGAATCTGATCGTCGTATAGGCCCAATTCTTCACCAAGATTAGTGATCTCACGCAGCATCTCCAGGGTTTTCTGAGCCTCTTCTTCGCTGAGCAGACTGATAGCGAAGCCAACATGAATGACTGTGTAATCACCAACTTGAGCTTCAGGCACAAAGTCCAGACAGGTCTCGCGCACGATACCACCAAAATCGACCTTGCCCATTTTGAGCCCATCTTTATCGTATATTTCGGTTATTTTTCCAGGTACACCAAGACACATAACTACCTCCATATTATTGTCATTGCGAGAGCCTGAGTGAAGTCGAAGGGCCGAAGTAATCTCCTGGTATCAATGGGGGAGATTGCCACACTTCGCTTGCTTTGCACGCCTCCGGCGACGCTCCGTTCGCAATGACCCGTATTATCGAAACTGATGCGCCGCGATCATGGCCTGGCCGAGAGAGATGCCGCCATCATTCGCGGGGACTTTTTCATGAATAAGAACTTCAAAGCCTTCCTTTTCGAGGAGAGCCAAGGATTTATTGAGCAGAGTTATATTTTGCCACACACCGCCGCTGAGAACCACCGTATTGATGTCGAATTCGCTGCGCATAGCCAGAGAGACATCTGCAACCATTTGGGCTAATCCATTGTGGAATCGGGCTGAGATCGTCGAAATGCTGCCACCGGATTTCAAATCGGCCGTGATTGCCTGGAACATGGGAGTAGGGTCAATCAATTTTGAATTGTGGATTGTGAATGAATAATGATTAGCTTCATCGGGGTCAGCCAGGGCTTCGAATTCAATGGCCGCTTGCGCTTCGTAATTAACCGTCTGCCGGACCCCAGATAGGGCAGCCACGGCGTCAAATAGACGGCCCATGCTCGAAGTTTTGGGGGCGTTTATGCCAGTAGTAAGTTGGTGGCGTAATGAGTCTGAATTTTGAATTGTGAATTTTGGATTTTCAACTGCTAACTGTTCACTGTTTATTGAATACTGAACTGGGTGAAGATCATCACTCCATTCAACCCCTGAGGTATTTAACCACGACAGTGCCATACGCCAGGGCTCTTTGATGGCTTTGTCACCTCCGGGCAAGGGCGTATAGGCTAAGTGTGCAAAGCGATGGTAACCGTAATAATCGGCAAACAGAAATTCCCCTCCCCAAATGGCGCCGTCGTCGCCGTAACCGGTGCCATCGAAAGAAATTCCGATGACGGGTTTGTCACCTTTCAAGGCATGATCTGCCATGCAAGCAGCAATATGGGCGTGGTGGTGCTGCACACCGACGACGGACAGATCGCCCTTCTCGGCTCGTTCAAGGGCGTAGCGCGTGGCCATGTAATTGGGATGCAGGTCATAGGCGATGATCTCTGGCTGGATGCGGAACAGGCGTTCAAAATGCTCTACGCCGTCCTCGAAGGCTCGCAAAGTTTCGTAGTTTTCTAGATCTCCAATGTGGTGACTGATGAAGGCATAACGGTCTTTGGTCAGGCAGAAAGTGTTCTTGAGTTCGGGGCCGGTGGCCAGGATGGGGGGAGTGTCTGTAGGAAATACTATGGGGTACGGAGCATAGCCTCGACTGCGGCGGAGTGGGTAGTGGGTAGTGAGTAGTGGTTGGTGGTTGGATGAATTTCTGTCCCCTAACCACTGTCCACTCACCACTCTATAAACTGAATCATCACATCGCACGTGAATATCCCGGTTGTGCATCAAGAACGCATCGGCGAGATCAGCCAGTCTCTGGCGGGCTTCATGGTTGTCGGTGGCGATGGGCTCTTCGCTGAGATTGCCGCTGGTCATTACCAAACTAGATATTGGAGAATGGATGTTGGATGTTGGATGATTGGCGAAAAGTAGATAGTGAAGGGGGGTATAGGGCAGCATTACGCCGAGGGTGTTTTGTCCGGGGGCGACGGCTTGTGCGATGGTGGATTCTGGTCGGCGCCAGAGTAAGACGATGGGATGCTGGGGTGATTCGAGTAGTTTTCGTTCTGCTTCGCTGAGGTAACAGTGCTGCTCGATGGTTTCGATGTCCGGCATCATCAGAGCGAAAGGTTTATCGACGCGCAGTTTGCGCCGACGCAGTTCTTCGACGGCCGCGGCATTAGTTGCATCGCAGGCCAGGTGGAAGCCGCCGAGGCCCTTGATGGCAAGTATTTTTCCATCGGTTAGCAATTCCTGTGTTTCCTTAATTGCGTTCGCCGACGTGCTAGCTGACAGGGGCTTGCTGACCGCGGACGGCTGACCGCTGTCCGCGGTCTCCAGCCATACATGCGGCCCACACTCAGCACAGGCTACGGGTTGGGCATGGAAGCGGCGATCCTTGGGGTCGTCGTATTCAGCTGCGCAGGCCGGGCACATCTCGAACGGTGCCATAGTGGTTTTGGGTCGGTCGTAGGGGATATCTTTGATGATCGTAAAGCGCGGCCCGCAGTTGGTGCAGTTGATGAAGGGATACAAATAACGTCTGTCTGTGGGATCGAACATCTCGCGCAGGCAGTCATCGCAGATGCTCACATCGGGGGATATCGGTTGGAAAGCGCCGGGGATGGGCTCTGAGTGGATAATCTCAAAAGACGTGAACCCGCTTGATGGGCAGGGATCCACCTCGAGCGAGGCGATTAGTGCCAGAGGGGGGGCTGATTCCTTTATTATGCGGGCGAAATCTGAAAGTGAAGATTCGTCCCCATCGACCTGAATATCCACCCCAGCAGAAGTATTGCGCACCCAACCGGTCAATCCCAGTTCCTCGGCCAGGTTGTACACAAAGGGACGGAACCCTACCCCCTGGACAATGCCGGTAATATGAATGCGGGCTCCCATCATAATGGAATTATGCAGCGTGCGTTTTGATCCATTCGAGCCACTCATCAAGCCCTTCGACGGTGCGGCATGATATGGGGAAGGTGACCAGGCCGGGATTGAGTATCTCAACACCTTTGCGGAAATAGTCCATGTCGAAGTCGATGTAGGGCAGCAAGTCGATCTTGTTGATCACCAGGGCATCGACATCGCGATACATGCCCGGGTATTTGTAGGGTTTGTCGTCGCCTTCGGGGATGGAGGCGATGAGTACATTTTTATGCGTGCCCAGTTTGAATTCAGCCGGGCAGACCAGATTGCCAACATTTTCAACCAGTAAAAGATCGAGCTGATCGAGATCTAGTTTTTGGAGGGCATCGCCTACCATCACGGCATCCAGGTGGCATTCTCCCCCGGTGTTGATCTGAATGGCTGTGGCGCCGGCCGCGGCAGCGCGGTCGGCGTCGATGCTGGTAGCGATATCGCCGTCGATGGCGGCCAGGCGGTATTGATCAGCCAGACGCTGAACTGTGTGCTCGATGAGTGAAGTTTTACCAGCGCCGGGGGAAGCCATGAGATTAATGCTAAAAACGCCTGCCTGATCTAATTTTTGGCGATTTTCACCGGCTAATTGATCGTTAGCACTGAGAATTTTTTCTACGACGGGTATTCGTTTGGTCATGTCGAGTTTTCGATTGAATATTTAATCTATCAATATTTAGGCGCATATGCTAATGCATCGCTGGTGGAGCGTCAATATGTCTTTCTTCATAGCAAAATGCTACATGGTATGGAGTATAACACCGCTTTTTATTGTGATAAGAAGTACTAACTCCCTCTAATTAGATCAATGTTATACTAATTAACAGAAGAGGTTGTAATGCTTAGATTTTTTAGAAGATCTGATCATAGCACTGATTTACTGCGCGTACTTCGTTATACTCTTTGGTTGGTTCCAACCCTCATGGGGCTAATTGGGTTGGCATATACCCTTGTTGAACATCTAAATCACCGTCACGATCCAGCCTGGCCTTGGCCGTCATTTTTGGCAGGTGCCGTGCTCGGATTTACCGGTCCAATCTTTACCTGGGTGGCTTTGCGTTGGGCAGTTGGCATGGCTGATGAATATCTGGCTTCGCAGAGTGAAATTGCACGCCGCGCTGATGAATTGGTGGTTTTAAACAAATTAATCACCGCAAGCCGCTCCTTGGATCTCGAAGAAACATTGACGACGATTCTTGAGAAAACCATGGATGCACTTGGTGCCTCTGCGGGCATGTTGTTCATGGAAGATAATGGTAACCGGGGACTCAACCTGGAAACTTACCGTGGAATTCCAGAGGAGATGGTGGCTAAAGAGTCACAATTGATCCCAGGACATTGTTTGTGTGGTGAAGCGGTCGAGTCAAGACAGGTGCTGTTTGCCACAGAGATTGAAGATGATCCCCGTTGCACTTCAGATATGTGCATTTGTGCGGGCTTCCGTTCCGTAGCATGTGCTCCTTTGCACGTAAATGACCAACTTGTGGGATTGATCCAATTAGCCAGCCCCGAGGCAGGATATTTTTCAGAAAAGCAGTATGATTTCTTGAACGCTGCGGCCGCACAGGTGAGTGTCTCAATCGAGAATGCTCGCCTCTATGACGAAGTGCAGTCATTCAATATTAAATTAGAAAACAAAATCGATCAGAGAACAGAGCAGTTGGAATCAGCACGACAGGCCCTGGCGGAGAAGGCGACTCAGGAGGCGTGCAAAAATAACTTCCCATTTTGAGACGGCTGAACTAATCGGG
>CAYQQX010000176.1:0-9315 GCA_964419495.1 uncultured Anaerolineales bacterium | reverse complement strand
ATTCTCTAAAGGATATATCATGACTAAACCCAGAATTCTTATCAAACTTATCACGCTTACTATATTTGTCAGCATGATCTTAGGAGCTTGTTCGCCTTCAAAGGTTGAACCAATTACCCTGAAATTGGCCCTTTTACCTGTGTTGGATACACTCCCAGTCCATGTAGCAGCCAGCGAAGGTTTCTTCGAAGAGCAAGGTATCAGTGTCGAAATCATCCCTGTCTCATCAGCTCCAGAGCGCGATTCAATTGTCGCTGCGGGCGAAGCCGACGGCATGCTCAACGAAATTGTCTCAACATTGTTCTATAACAAAGACGAAGTACAAGTTCAGATCGTGCGCACAGCTCGCGCAGCTACCAGTGAAGCACCTATTTTCCGCATACTTGCCGCGGCCGAAAGCGGGATTGAAAATGTGGAGGATCTTAAGGGTGTTGAGATCGGGGTCTCCCAAGGAACTATCATTGAGTATCTCACCGACCGGCTCTTAGAAGCGGAGGGCTTCACAGCTGAGGATATTGCCACCATTGCTGTGCCTAAGATTCCTGACCGCCTGGCTTTGCTTGGCTCCGGTGAAATGCAAGCCGCCATGCTACCTGATCCGGCTTCTTCAGTAGCCTTATTGGGTGGAGCCAAAGTAATCATTGATGATACCAGCCATCCCGAATTCGGCTTCAGCGTGCTGACCTTCCGCAAAGAAACTATCGACGCTCACCCCGAGGCCATTGAGGGTTTCTTAGCTGCCATCGAACTAGCCGTCGAAAAGATAAACGATGACCCTAGCCAATACGCGGAACTCATGGCCGAAAAAGGGCTTGTGCCGCCGCCGCTGATGGCCACTTACCAGGTCAACCCCTTCCCCAAGGCGAGTGTGCCCTCCCAAGCCCAATGGGATGATGCTGTGGAATGGGCATTAGTAAAAGGCTTATTGGGAAATGATGTTGATTACCAAGATTCGGTAACAGCAGATTATTTGCCCTAACGCCAAACAAATTGCATCCTAAAAACAGGAACACGTCTCAATAAGAATCGTGTTCCTGTTTCGCGAATATGAGATAAAATCTATCAGGCCAACGTATGTTCCAGCTAGATGCCGTTACCTTTTCATATAGCAACCAAACTCCAATTTTCCAAGATTTCACTTGGCAAGTTCAGCGTGGCGATACCTGGGCAATACTTGGTCCCTCAGGCTGCGGAAAATCGACTTTGCTGTATCTTCTCGCTGGTCTGCGTTTTCCAGCAAATGGTCAAGTGTTGATCAACGAACTGCAAATTTCTCGGCCACGCCCTCACACTGGATTGATCATCCAAGAATATGGGTTGCTCCCTTGGGCCACAGTGCGGGAGAATGCCCAGCTCGGGCTGCGCATCCGCGATTTCTACGGTCCAGACGGAACGCATGCGCCAAAAGAATTTCAACGATCTCTTGAAGTTGATCCATGGTTGGAACGTCTGCGACTCCTTCCACATTCAAACAAATATCCCGGCCAGCTTTCAGGTGGCCAACGGCAACGTACCGCCATTGCTCGCACCTTGGCCTTAGAGCCTGATCTGCTGCTCATGGATGAACCTTTTTCATCTTTGGACGCCCCCACTCGCGAAGATTTACAAACTTTAACTTTGGAGATTCAAGCCGAAGAAAATCTAACTTTAGTGATTGTGACACATACCATTGAAGAGGCAGCTATACTGGGGCAAAAAATCCTACTACTTGGAGAACCTCCCAACACTACCCCGCGCGTGATCTATAATCCCAAAGCGGGTAGCATCAATTATCGCAACAGTTCTGAATACTTTGCCATGTGCCGCGACTTGCGTACGAGGATGGATTCATGAAACGTCGCGACCTGTTGTTGGCCATTGTTGCTCTGATCACATTTTGGCAGGTAAGCGCCTGGCTAGTGGACGAACCGATTCTGCCGTCGCCTTTTGATGTGTTTAGTGTTTTTGGGCGTGAACTAAGGGGTGATTTGCTAGGTCACTTTGCCGTCAGCTTGTGGAGAGTCGTTGCCAGTACCGGGTTAGCGATCATTCTTGCTTCCCCAGCTGGGCTGGTCTTAGGCCAATCCCCGCGCTTGAATGCCATCTTCTCTCCGGTGATTTATCTGCTCTACCCCATCCCTAAAGTTGTTCTGGTACCCGTGCTGATCTTACTCTTTGGCCTCGGTGATCTGCCAAAGATATTGATCATTTTCATAATCCTATTTTTCCAAATTCTAGTTTTGGTCCGCGACCAAGCTGCTGGGTTACGACCTGAATTGATTCAAAGTGTGCGCAGTCTGGGTGCTGGGCGTAGAGCACTATTTCGTTTCGTCTATTTACCGGCCAGCCTACCGGCCATTCTGACAGCGTTACGCCAGTCAGTGGGAACGGCAGTGGCTGTTCTCTATATAGCTGAACTTTTTGCAACCCAACGCGGCCTGGGCTATTACATTTACTTTAAGGGAAGTACACTCTTCGATTATCCCGCCATGTATGCTGGGATCATCGCTATGAGCCTCTTGGGGTTGGGTTTATATTTCACTGTGGATTGGCTTGAGCGCCACGTTAGCCCGTGGCAATTTGTGGAGTAGGATTACCACTCGATCTCGACCACCATCGCAGGATGGTCTGATGCGGGGCTGAGTATGTAACGAGAATCAAGAACCTGAGTTCCGGGGGAAACAAAAATATGATCAATGCGCTTGTCTAAATGCACGCCTTCGTCATCTACATCCTCTGGCCAGCGTAGCAACCAAGCATCGTCCAACATCTGAGTGGTCAATTCATATTGATCGGTACCAGGGTTAAAATTGAAATCACCCATGGCGATAACATCACCTTTGCCAATGATTTCGGCTAAGAAATGCTCTTGCTGAATCAGCGGGCCGCCATTACCTAAATGGGTGACGAAGACATTGAATACTTTATCCCCAACTTTGATTTCGGCAAATATGGCAGCAGTCTGCTCTAACTCACTGTACATGTAATACGTGCGCGGGTTTTCGATTGGATATTTGGATAGCAGCGCGATTCCAAAGGTTCCTGGAACCACTTTGGGACCATAATATGAGTACATATTCAAGCGGTCAGCGAAATAACGTACGATGTCGGCATTGCCCCCAGCGATACGGTTGGTATCTGATTCTTGTATACCTATAATGTCAGCATCGACCTCTCGGATTAATTCCAATTGGCCGTTGAAATTCTTTAGCCCGTCTTCGCTGTAACCCTGCTGAATGTTGTAGGTCAGAATTTTCAGCTCATCCTGGTCGCCCAAAGGCTGAACTGGATTAGGCGCTCGCCAATATACTCCCAAGATAGTTACAATTCCCACCCCAGCTAAGATCCATAAGAAATAATGCGTGCCTGAAACTTGACTGGATACAGGTTTGATCACTAAAGTTTCCTTGCGTAGGGACAAAATGGCTAGCATAACTACTACCCCCAAGACGAGAAATACCTGCCAGAACCTATCGCGGAAGAATGGGCCTACAACAGGGATATACGAATACACCGTCGTGAATACCTGCCCAAAAATCATCAATAGCAAAAACAGGGATGCTGTTGCAAAGCTTCCACCCAAGGCCAAGGGATTGGGTTTGCTATCCACTAATGCCTTGTAAAAGAGCATAAAATCAACGATCAGCACTGGAAATAGTATGATCATTCCAATGATGGATAGGTTCCACAGAGGTGCCACAGGGGGCTCTAAGAAAGGATATGCGCCCGGATCAACTGGGAAACTGAGTTGGTGGGGGAAAATAGTCAATACCAAAGCCAGGACAAAGAGGAGATTCCACAGCAACAAAACCCAAGGAGAAAGAACATCCCAAAATCGCAAGTTGTTTAAAAGCAAGAAAGAGAAGCCTACTATCACAGCAACCATCAGTGCGACAATCGTCAAATAGCTGGTCCCTGTCCAGCGGGCAATCACATTGGGAGCAGTAAAGGCAAAATAGAACAGGATCAACACGGCCACCAGTCCGAGGCTCCCTCCAAGGAGCCGGCCAAAGCCACCGGCTTTATCATCCTTGGGCTGCTCATCAACAGGTTCAGCCAATTCCTTGATCATTAAGCCGGCTGCAACCGCAGCAAGGATCCATCCTATTCCCTGATATATACCGTAAACAGAGATGTCATAGCCTGAATACAACGATCTAAAGAAGATTGACAGAGATAATCCCAACGCAAGACCAGCACCCAGGTTAATGGGCTTTGAATTGCCGCGCCAAATTATGCTGGGGAAAAAGAGCAGAAATGCTCCGACGCCAATTCCGGAAACGATCATCACACCGCGCGTATCCAGCAGAGGAGCAATCAACCTGCTAGCTAAAAGGATTCCCCCAATTATCCAAAAGAATTTTTGGGAAATACGTTTACGGATGAAAAATAGAATCAGAGGCGAAAGTAGGAATAGTACACTGACAATCTCAGGTGGGATGCTGGTCCCTAGCAAACCAAAAGCATAAATGGCTTCGACGAAATCAGAGATCAATTGGAAGAAAAACAAGAAAAGGATAGCGAACAAAGTTATTGCAGCCATTGTTTTCTCCTTTAGCACAATTTCATTTCAACATATCTAGCTGACTTATAGGGCCGTTAGGGTGAATTATATCGGCCAAGATTTCAAATGGCACGATCACCTGTTGGGGGCCAGCGGCATAGGGAGCAACCTGGTACTCATCGAAGATGATCAGCACTCCTTCTGAAGTCAGCGCCCAAACCTGGTAATTCTCTGGAGTAGGCACAGCGCCGTCTTCCCAAATATCAAATTCCAATTTCTCGGTCAATTCCGGGATGCAATACGCAGAGATTCTTTCCAAATAAGGTGATCCAGGGATAAAGAGATCATCTAAGGTCAGTTTTTGTCCAGTTGAGAAATCGTAATTGACACTCCAGTGGTATGAACCTGGATGAGCGCCCCCCAGGTAGAAGAAGTTGACAAACATGACTGACAAAATGTCATGACCAGCATTGATCACGACTTGTTCGGCATCGATCAATTCATTATTTGCTAGAATTTCTCCGAAATCTTCATCTGAACCCCAAAATTGCGAGCTGGGGAGAGAGAAATATACCTCAGAAAACATACCTATTTCATCTGGAGGAACTGCGTCCCCCACCCACTGATCCATCTCTTCAATTTCTGTTTGTATCATGTTATCAATCAGATCATTGAACCACTCAAGGTACTGGTGATCACTCCCCTGAAGATGTGGATATTGAACGGTCATCTCAAAGTTCAACTCAGGTTTTTCATCCCGGATCTCGCGCTGGGTCAGATACCAACCTAAGTTGGACTCTGCTTCTGGAGTTTCAATTGGAGTTGGAACGATATCAGTGGGAGATAATGAGAGCGAGGGAAACAGGGTAGGTGTGGAAGAAGTTGTTGGCGGTTGGATTGTTTGCGGCATAAGCAAACGCTGTGGCAGAGAACACGCTAAACTCATGAACAAGAAATATACGAACAATTGCAATTCTCGCTTATATCCACTCATGGCAACTCTCCTTATATGAAATCATACCACCAAGTTGAATGGGCTAATAGCTCAAATTTCCTGCTCCCCAAACCGATTCGCAAGGCCCCAAAAAGGCTGGTATAATCGTCGCCGCTGTCTGAGGGCCAGTAAAATGCTTTCAAAAAAAATACCTTATGACCACTGAAAATTCAGCAACTTCAACTAAACTTTGCCCGACTTGCGGCACTCGTCTCAGCAATGATGCCACACGTTGTCTGGTTTGCGGGAGTGAACTCACACCCAGCGGGGGGAGCCCTGCCAAAGCATCCCGAGCACTACGAGGGAGTCGCATGCCAGAAATTACACTGAGCCTCCCTATGGCGATCATTCTATTGGCGGTATTTCTGGCCATTGGGGCCGTGATGGTATTCTTTGCATTACAACGTACAGGACGCGTCGTCGAGCCTACCCAAACTCCAACCCTAACGCTGACGATAACGCCTTCGATTACTCCTACCCCATTGACACCCACAATGACTCCAACCCCGCAGCCTTCACCCACACCCTTTACCTATATCGTCAGGTCGGGTGATACGTGCGGTGGTATCGCCGTGGCGTTTGATATATCGGTTCAGAGTATTGTACGATTGAACAGCTTACCCGCTGATTGCGCGACTTTGTTTGATGGGCAAGAACTCCAAATTCCACACCCCACCCCAACCGTAACACCCTTCCCCACGGCCACACTCAGCGGACCTGAAGCGACATACGCAGCTTGTGAGAAGATCATATATTCCGTTCAAGAGAACGATACCCTGAGCAGTATTTCTACGAACTATGCTATTCCGATGGATGCGATTAAAGAATATAACGGCATGGTTAACAACACGGTATTCTTTGGAATGAACTTGGTGATTCCTTTGTGTGAGAGGGCAGCCACCCCCGGGCCAACCTCTACGCCCACAGCGCCACCTCCCTATCCCGCCCCCAACCTGCTACTGCCAGCCGATGGATCTTACTTTACCCTGGAAGATGATGTTGTAACCTTGCAATGGGCAGCTGTCGGAACACTTCGAGAAAACGAATCCTATGCTGTCACCGTGGAAGACATTACCGAAGGCCAGGGTCGCAAAATCGTAGATTACGTTGAGGACACAAAATTCATCATCCCGGCATCTTTCCGTGCATCTTTCAGCGACCCCCATGTTTATCGGTGGTGGATCATGCCGGTAAGACAAATCGGCACTGATGAAAATGGTGAGGCCATTTGGGATACTGCCGGAGCAGCCAGCAATATGCGAGTCTTCACCTGGACTGGCGAAGCGCAAATTGTTACGCCCACTCCATAAAATCTTATTGTTAGAATCGAAAATCCCTCTCAGTCAAACGAGAGGGATTTTTTGCTATCAATCTTTTATTACTAACCTGATATGCAAGTTTTTCAAAAAATGCTAATACGCCAGTTGAGTACCCAAAGGCGATATTTTTTGCCGCCGAAGGGTGTATCGAAACCCGTTTTGGCGGTGTTCTAGATTTCGATATACTCACTGTGCTCGTTACTCAACCCGCGAACACCGTTACTTGCGCACAGCGTTAACTATTTCTCTGCAGCGACAATATCTTCCAGCATCTTCGTAGTGAGGGATTTTGGTCGTTCCAGGGGTTGGCCTAAGGCACGCGCCCAAACAGCATTGGCCGTCACCCCTAAAATGCGGCTGACACCGAAGAGTACGGTATAGAAATCAAATTCACGCATTCCATAGTGATACTGCAGCGTTCCGCTGACAGCGTCCACATTGGGCCAGGGATTCTTGACTTTACCAGTCTCTCCCAACACCTTAGGAATAACTTCAAAAGCCATCTCAACCAATTGGAAAAGTTCATCATCCGGCATAAATTCTTGACCAAACTTGAATTGGGCCGTATACCTGGGATCAGGTTGGCGCAAAACAGCGTGTCCATACCCAGGGATCACCTGTCCAGAATTGAGCGTATCCCAACAGTATTGTTCGAACTGTTCCTTTGAGGGCAACCCGTCAAATTTGTCGCGGACATTTAGAAGCCATTGCAAACTCATTTGGTTGGCCAAACCATGCAGAGGCCCAGCTAAAGCGTTGATGCCAGCATTGCAAGCGTAGTAGACGTCCGCAAGCGTGGAACCGACTAGATGAGTAGCGTGGGCGCTGGCGTTGCCACTTTCGTGATCTGAGTGCAGGAAGAAATACAAACGGGTCAGATCCTGATAAGCCTGCGTGTCTTTGCCAATCATATAAGCAAAGTTGCCAGCCCAATCTAAATCAGCCCGAGGGGACACGAACTCACCATTGCCAAATATATGGTTGTAGATGAAGGCAGCAATCGCGGGCAATTTGGCTGTCAGATTGAGTGAATCTTCAAGAGTGGTTTCCCAATATTCGGCTCTCTTCATTCCTTGCTGATTGCGCTTAGCAAAAACCGATTCTGTCTGCAACGCCAATATAGCCTGCGAAAACATCGACATGGGATGTGTAGACACGGGCATGGCCTTGATTACATCAAAAACATATTGAGGAACTTCACTGCGAGTTTTCCATTCTTCCTCTACAGCCATCGCTTCGTCAAAGGTAGGAATCTCGCCAATCAGCAGCAAATAATACAACCCGCCTGACAAAGGGAAATTCGAGCCTTCTGCCTTAGGCAGTAATTCAAGAAGTTCGGGAATAGTATAACCACGAAAACGGATGCCCTCTTCGGGGTCGACATAAGAAATATCGGTGACCAATACCTTAGCGCCACGCATGCCCCCGTAGGCCTGAGCGACTGTTACTTCTCCAACAACCACATCCCCATTCTCTTTGACTAGCTTGCGAACTCTATCCTGCCATTCGGGCAGTTGTGCAGCAATTTTATCTTTCAGTATCATCTCAATCCTTCCTATAGCCCCAACTTTGCAATGTTGGCTGCAACACCTTCGGCAGACTGCTTAAGCGCGGCCATTTCTTCATCGTTCAACTCATATTCGATGACCTTTTCCAGGCCATTGGCACCCAACTGAGCCGGTGCTCCAAAGTAAATGCCATTGAGACCGTATTCGCCCTTCATATAAACAGCCGCAGGAACGATGAGCTGTTTATCTTTGAGGATGGCTTCAACCATTTGGGCGATCCCTGCCGAAGGAGCGTAGAAGGCGCTGCCCTGTTTCAGTAGGCTGACGATCTCCCCGCCGCCCTTGCGAGTGCGTTCGACTATGGCATCCAGGCGCTCTTTGGGCATGGTTTTGTGTAATGGTACACCAGCTACATTCGAGTGGCGGGTAAGCGGCACCATAGAATCTCCGTGACCGCCCAATACGTAGCAATTGATGTTTTCCACGCTGACGCCTAATTCCATAGCTACGAAAGCACGCATTCGGGCAGAATCGAGGATGCCAGCCTGACCAATAACGCGATTAGGCGCAAGCCCAGTTTTCTTCCAAGTGAGATAGGTCATCACATCGAGGGGGTTTGTCAATACGATATATATGGCATTCGGAGAAAGCTTCAGCGTTTCATCTGCTACTTTGCTGACAATTTCAGTATTGGCCGCTAACAGATCATCGCGACTCATACCTGGCTTACGAGGCAATCCGGCAGTAATGACGATAATATCTGAACCTTCTGTAGGGCCGTATTCATTGCTGCCCGTGATGCTGACGTCTACCCCAATCACCGGCATGGCTTCCTGCATATCGAGAGCTTTGCCTTGGGGCATACCTTCGACAACATCGACCAATACGATATCAGCGATTTCGCGTTCGGCCAGCCAATGTGCAGTGGTCGAGCCAGTCATCCCGGCACCAATAATTGAGACTTTTTTATTCATTCAATCCTCCTAGAGATTTAAGATTATATAACTTTTG
>CAYQQX010000175.1:0-9358 GCA_964419495.1 uncultured Anaerolineales bacterium | reverse complement strand
CGATTCTTCCAGACCATTTCAAAAATGGGATCTTATTTTTGCACACCTCCCAAATGCAAGTATTCCTGCACCAAACGGGCATCGCCTAAATTATCTTCAACAAGCAAAAAGTTATTCACATTGGTTGGCTCATGGACATCAATATCAGTGACTTCGTATTCATGAAAATTGCTGCCGAAATCGCCCAATTGCGCTTTTTGCTGTTTGCTCCGTTTTTTCTCAAACATGTCGAGATCAGCTTCGCGCATCAGAATTTCTAACGACTTGGGTTCTGCAGATGTCCATTGGGACACTCCAACACTAAACCGTAACTCAAATGGCACTTTCTGATCCTCTATCGATTCTCTGCGTTCAATTTCCAGGCGCCGAATAATGGAATCTTTATCAGAAGCCTTGGAATCGACAGTCAAAACGGCGAATTCATCTCCTCCTACCCGAGAAATTATGTCTGATCCACGGAAAGTGCAGCTCAAAATATCTGCCATCACCTGCAAGGCGCGGTCGCCTATCTTGTGGCCAAACTGATCATTGATCATTTTTAAATTGTCAACATCAATGAAGAAAAATAACAGCTCATCTTGCGAACGCTGGGCTAGCTTGAGCTGCTGTTCTACCAGCGTTGAAAAGCTTTTGCGGTTATACAATCCCGTCAAACCGTCTTTGATAGAAAGCTCCACAAGCTGTTTTTTTAGCGAGTGTCGTTCGATTGCATAATCAATCGCTCGGGGCAACGCTCTCCCATTTATCTCCCCCTTGACCAGATAATCCTGTGCACCCGCTTGCACAGCACGCAGCGCCATATCCTCATCATCCAGGTTGGAGATGATGATAACGGGAATACCAAAATCCTTGAAACGTGGATCCTCAAACGAGTTTAGTTCTGGGCTATCCGGGAGAATCAGATCTAACAATATCAGATCGAAATGATCTGACGATAACTGTTCGAAAGCTTCAGATAATCGATTGCAAGCATTTATCAGATATTTATTGGGGGCAGTATTATTGATGATCTCTTTGAGAAGAAAGATGTCATCCTTGTTATCATCAATCAAAAGTACCTTTAGTGGATTTTTTGCCATTGCTGAGCTTTACCTTTATGGTACTTCAACCAATGAAAACCAAAATTGGTGAATTTCCAAAATATTCACCCTCTTTGCGCAACATTGCCAGCGCTTCAACACCGTTGGTGGCAACAAACAATTGATTATCGATCTTGCTCTCGCGCAACGCCTTCATAGTTAAGCGAATATCGCCGGGGTTATCTTCAACCAGCAATATTTGTACAGGTCGATGGTTATACTTCGTCATATTGCTCCCCCATCAGTTCTGAAGTTGTGTTTTACTACCCAGGAAAGACAACATCAAAGGGACCAGATCTGCATACATTTTTCGTTTGATGACATAAGCATCCGCGCCAGCTTGTTTGGCCTCATGCTGATAGCGCTCATCCTCCTGAACAGTCAGAACGATCACAGGCAAATTTGGATACTCAGTTTTTATTTGCGAGGTAGTGGTGATACCATTAATCCCCGGCAGGTGAATATCCATCAACACCAAGTTGAATTCATTAACTCGCAATCTATCCAGGGCTTGCTCCCCAGAATTGGCTTCAACTACTCGCAAGTCAGGGAATTTAGTCGCTAACCATTGGCGCAGTGTTTTACGCATGATGTTGTGATCATCGGCTATTAAAATGGATGGTATATTTTTGTTCTCTGCATTCATTATTGATTCCTTATTATGATAGACAGCATTGCATTACAATTACATTGACAGAAATGTCTGCCAATATCATATACCTGACGATTTTGTTTGTCTGTCAATAAACTTAGACTGTTTCTGTAGCAAATCTTAGACCCCAAATATCCAATTCGCCAAAACAGTTCTGGCTTCAAAGTATTTTGTCAGATGCCAGAAAACGAACAGGTTCTGGTGATGTCTATTCCAGAACCTGCCTTTGGACATATCATTTATTGTTTGGTTAGACCTTCTTCAAGTATTCCAGAAAATCCTAACCAAAAAATATCTACTGGTGTGTCAAGCATACTTTGAAGGTTCCACAATTTGTAGCCGGGGTATCCATACCCCGAAATTGCGAGATTTGGAAATCTCGGCTACCAGTCAATCCACTATTGACACACCACTACTTATCAGACACTTTGATTGAAATTCTTTTTTGTTTTCGGAATTACACTGGTGCTCTCGATAATTGGTTTTAGAAACGAAATCAAATCATTTATGGTGCCGATCATTCAAGAGTCGACGTCTCCTGACGTCGGAAATGAATATGGCCTGGGTGTGATTTTTCGAAATCAGGAGATTTCGGACTCCGATTCCAATTATCATTTTCAAGTAATTTGGCGAGAATACCTTTACACTGATTTTTCCTTTTCTCCTCATATTGTCCGTGTTCTTTCCGTGTACAAATGAAAACTATCAGATAGCGTAATGGGTACTAACACTCTGAACACTTGTGTCATTCTGAGCGAAGCGAAGAATCCCTTAGTATGTTCAATTTGATTGAGCCTTTGCAGGTACAAAGTGACTCGGCCTTTCAGGGATTCTTCGTCGCTTCAGCCGCTTCGCTTCCTTCGCTCCTCAGAATGACAAGGTAAAGTGTTCGACATCATTCTAACCATTACAAAAACTATCAGATAGCCAGAAAAATATCAAAATAATGCTTAGTCTGTCGAGATCAATCCGTTTTCGATAGCAATCCTCACCAACCCTGGAATATCGTTGACATCTAATTTTCGCATTAAGCGGCTGCGGTATGTATTAACTGTACTGATAGACAGATTTAACACTCCTGCAGCCTCGGCGCTGGTTTTTCCTTCAACGATTAATTGCATAATCTGACGCTCACGGCCGCTAAGTTCATCGAACAGGTTTACCGCGGGAGTGCTCTCGCGCTGATTGATATAATCATCAATCAAGGTTTCTGTAATCGCTCTGCTCAAATATCGCTTACCCCCAGACACTGTCCTTATCGCCTCGACAACTTCGTTGCCAGATGAATCTTTAATCAGGTATCCATTGGCACCTGCCTTCAGCGCCTGATAAACATGCTCCTTATTAGAATGCATTGAAAGAATGACAATTTTGATTTCAGGCAGTGATTCCAGAATTTGGCGGGTGGCCTCGATACCATTCAGATTTGGCATATTGATGTCGAGTACTATTACATCAGGGGGCTCCTTACGGGCAAGCTCTAGGGCTTCACAGCCATCCGCAGCAGTACCCACAACGAGAATATCTGCTGCCGAAGACATGATGGCGCTGAGCCCATCTCGGATTACTTGATGATCATCAGCTAAGATCACACGGATCGTCATGAATCACCCTTTCGGAACCACAACTTTTATGGTCGTCCCTTGCTTGATGGTCGTTTCAACAACAATATTTCCACCAATCATCTCAGCTCTCTCGCGCATATTCACAAGCCCCCAACCTCTCCGTTCGCCAATCTCTATCGGGACAGTTTCTTCGAATCCCGATCCATCATCTCGTATCAGCATTTCGACAAATTCTCCTTTGTCATGCAACGCAATCGCTACGTGCTTGGCTTGGGCATGACGGGTCACATTGGCCAGTGCTTCTTGTGCAATCCGAAAGAGGGCATTCTCGATATTTCCAGCTAAACGAGAATCAATCTTATTGCCAATCACTTGTGTCTGAATCCCAGTTTGTTCAGCATAGCGATCTCCGTACCAACTCAGCGCTGAGAAAAGACCATAATCATCTAACACAGAGGGGCGCAAATCATCCATCACTGAGCGGAGCGTATTGGAAATCTCATCAACCATTGATATGGAGTCGTCCACAGAAGACAAATCGCTTTCAGAAGCTGTCGGTGCGACTCGCTCCCGAATAACATTTAGACTGAAACCCAAAACAGCTAAAGATTGTCCAACTTGATCATGTAATTCACGGGCAATACAACGGCGCTCGTTCTCCTCGGCTTCAGCCAAGCGTGTGGTTAGTATGCGTAATTCTTCGCGATTGCGCAGGATTTCTTGCTCATAGAATTTTCGCTCGGTGATGTCTTCACCCGAACTCAACAAACCAACAATCCTTCCATCCTCCTCAAGCAGCGTATTATGCCAGAGTATAATGCGTTCATCACCATTTTGAGTCAGAACAGCATTTTCGTATCGTTTGAATTCCTCAACTTCTCCTCCCATCAGCCTGCGATAAACGTCAGTAATTTCTGCCCTGACTGCCGCTGGAACACAAGTGTTGAACCAGTTTTCACCAATTAGCTCTCCAGGCTGATAACCCAACAACCTGTGTCCACTCTCATTGAGTAAGGATATATCTCCCCGAATATCTAATGAGATAATAATCTCTGCCGCGATATTTAAGTATCTCTCTGCAGTTTCCTTGCTTTGGCGGAGAGTTTCAGTGGTTTGGGTATTTTTTAACGCATTCGCTGCCTGGGAAGCCAGCGTGCTCAGCAAGCGCTCATCTTCAGGGCCAAATGCGTCAGATTCTTTGCTTAGCACACTGATCGCCCCCAACACTTGGTCAGATATTTTCACTGGAACAACCAGTTCAGAGCGAATTTCTGCCGAAACTTCAATATAGCGCGGATCATCCTGTACGTTGCCAACACAAACCACTTCGCCATGCTCAACTGCATAGCTAATCAAGCCAGGCTTGCTTCTCAGCTTATTCTGCAATTGCCCCAGCAACTTCTGATAATCAGCATCACTCAATCCCGTCCGGTCATACGCTAGCAGGTCTAAATCCCCCTTGTCCAGATTCTTGACAACAAAAGCGCCCTGTTGATATTTCAGCATTTCGGATAACGAACCAATAACACTTTCCCCAATGTCAATCGGATCTTGAAGTTGGCCTAATATCAGGCCTGTCTGATGCAAAGTTTCCAGCTGACGAGTATAACGCACCCTTGCCTCTTCTGCATGCTGGCGATCAGTGATGTCTTGTGAAATGACAATCACGCCGAGCACTGCGCCGTCATGATCAGTATAGGGCAATTTATCTGTTTGTGACCAACGCATTTCCCCCGAAGGCATTTGATATTCCTCGATGATCCCTAACATCGGTTTTTTCGATTGGAAAACTTCCAAATTGTCCTTTTGAAATTTTTCTGCCTGATACGTTGGAAATATGTCGAAGCCCGTTTTGCCTATCAGCTCATCAAATGGTAATCCCAACATGTCTGAAACAGCTTTATTCGCTCGCAATACTTTTCCGTCTAATTCCAGATACCAGATTAAATTCGGCATAGCATCAATGATGGTCCCGTAATCCTTGCGTTGAGCCATCAAACGCTGATCTACTAATTTGCGTTCAGTAATATCTTGAACAGTTCCATAGACACTCGCAACTTCTCCTTGCAGGTCGGCTTCGATCCTGGCGATACTTTGAACATAACGCACTTCATTATCTGGTCGGATGATTCGATATTCGATCTCGTATTCCAACTGATTTTGCAACGCATTGTGGAAAATCTCTAGCGTAGATTCTCTATCATCAGGATGGGTCATTTCGGCAGCGATTTCCAAGGTTATGGCAGTTTTTTCTTGGTCTAAACCATAAATGCGGTACAGCTCATCTGACCAATAGAGTTCCCCAAAGTTTGCGTTATATTTCCAGTTGCCAATATGGGCAACGTTTTGGGCTTGCCGTAAAAGCTCTTCACTTTCTCGCAAGGCTGTGCGCGCTTTTAAACGATCGCTGCGCAAATGCAAAGCTTCGAGGGCAGATTTGATGATATGGGGCAACCTTCTGATGTGGGAAGGAGATTTTATGACGTAATCGGCAGCACCACGCTTGATTGCCTCGGCAGCAACCTCCTCGGAACCGGTACCTGTCACAATGATCACCGGTGTTCCAGGCAACTTTTGCTGTACTGCATCCAAAACTTGAAGACCTGTGAAACCCAGGATATTAAAATCGCTCAACACCAGGTCATATTTTTTCGCTTCAAGCAAATTGTCAAATTCAGCGCGCGATGAAGCTTCGACTAATTCGAAATTCTCTTCATCACTAACCAAAGCATCCCGAACTAGGGCGCGGTCAAGAGGGTAATCATCAACATATAGGACTCTGATTGTTTTCTCTTCCATACTTCTTAGTAGTGCTCTCGATAATTGGTTTTAGAAACGAAAACAAGTCATTTATGGTGCTAATCATTCAGGAGTCGACGTCTCCTGACGTCGGAAATGAATGTGGCCTGGGTGTGATTTTTCGAAATCAGGAGATTTCGGACTCCGATTCCAGTCAGCATTTTCAAGTAATTTGGCGAGAGAACCACTTAGTTATCGATGAATCACCCTTGAAATTTGCCTTTGAGGGGCAATTTAACTTCAAAAGTTGTGCCCCCCCCTTGAGAAGAATCAACTGTAATTTCACCATCCATGATCAGAACCGCCTTTTTGACAAGCGCTAAACCGATCCCCGTTCCAGGCACTTCTTCTTCACTATGCAAGCGCTGAAACATAGTAAAGATATCATCACGGTTTTCTTCAGGGATGCCAACACCATTGTCGCTGACCGCGATCATAGCATACTCAGAATCTTCACGCCAGTGAAGTTCTATCTTCGGAGGCAAGTTGGGACGATGGTATTTTAGAGCATTGTCGAAGAGATTGAGAAAAACCTGTATCAGCGGAGTTCGATCTCCAATGACTACTGGATATCTTTCCGGCAGAATTATCTCAGCCTTGGTTTCATTGATACTGTCAGTTAAGTTCGCCAACACATCTTCGATGATCATCTCCAAATCCATGGGGAGCCTTTTAGGTGGCTTGCGCCCTAAACGAGAATATTCGAATAGATCGTCAATTAACGCAGCCATATGATCGCTGGCTTGAACAACGTATTCGATGTATTCCTGACCTTGCTGATCGAGGTCTTTCTTATGGCGTTCGGCAAGAATTTTTGCAAACCCACGTATGCCGCGCAATGGCGCGCGCAGGTCATGGGAGACTGAATATGCAAATGCTTCGAGTTCCTCATTTGCTATCGAGAGACGATTGGCGGCGGCGCGAACTTGCTGATTAGCTCTTTGAATATCCTCCATTATATTGACCATGCCGCTGTTAAGCTGTTCTACCTCCGCGACGCGCAGACGCAATTCATCCGTGCGTTCATTGATCCGTTTTTCAAGAGCATCAGCGTGTCCAGAAATTTGTCGGAACAAGCGCGCGTTTTCAAGTGCCATTGCCGCCTGAAAAGCAATCGATTCAACCAACCGCAGATCTGCTTCTGTGAAAGCATGTGTTTTTGAGTAGCTATCAGCGAACACTCCCCCAATAAATTGATCTTGCACCATTAACGGAACCCCTATCACAGAACGGATTGTGTCCAATTCCTTCAGACCCAAAGCTTCAAAAGACTCTTCTTGGTTTGTATTTGAGATCAGTGTAGACTGGCGGGTTCGATATACGAGACCAACCAGGCTGGAGTCAGGATCTAACTCTAGGCCAGAAATTTCTTCATCAACGTGCCCGTGCCAGACAAGCGGAATCATTTTATTCTTTTCTTCATCGAATTCCCAAAGCGAGGCCGCCTCTGCCCCAGGGAGCACTCTCACGATCTCTTCAACGATAAAAGAAAGCAGTTCCTTTTTTGCACTGTATCCCAGCAGACGGTGGCTGATATCCACAAGAACTTTCATTTCTAAATTTCGGCGCCGGATCTCTTCTTGTGTATCAACGCGCTCAGTATTATCTTCTCCAGATGAGAGGGTTCCAATCATCTCTCCAAATTTGTCCCGCAGCTCGGAATTATGCCATGCGATAGTCCGCTCCTCGCCTGTTTTGGTGATTACTAGATTCTCGCAATACTCAGTTATTCCAATCTCACCCTTCATCAATTGATTGAAATCTTCTGTTCGCAGATGACGTAGTCGCTCGGGCACACAGGTATCAAACCAATTTTTTCCCAGAAGTTCTGGCTCTTGATAACCCAGGATCTTGTGTCCGCTTTTATTTAGCAATTGGATGCTCCCTTGATTGTCGATAGCCAGCACGATTACGCCAACAAGATCGAGATAATTTTGAATTTTATCTCTTTCATACTGCAAATCTGTAGTTCGTTCGGCCACGGTTCCGTCTAAGTCGCCGATTAGATCACCTAAGCGCACAGCCATTTTGTTGATCATTTCCGATAATTGACCCAACTCATCCTGAGAATCAATTTCAGAACGTGCCGCCAGGTTCCCTGACTGCAATTCAGAGGTTGATTGGTATAAAAGCTGAATATTTTTGGAAATACTTTGGTTCATTAAACGCGAAACAAAACTAATAACAATCAACCCAAATAATGCAAACGCAACAACGATTATGGCTGCGGAATAGCTGACATTTTTCATTCGCATTTGTGCGGCTTCAATTTCTTGATTTGTCAATAAGATTAACTCATCTGTAACGGGATCCACCGCCTCTATTTGGAGATCAAATTCATTAAATTTACTTTGGACAGCAACATCGAGATCCAGAATTGTATATGCCGAATCTTGGACTTCTCCCAATTGGTCAAACGTGCGCGTTTTCTCATCTTTGCTTAGAGATGTGCTTGCTTGAATTGCCTCTCTCAATGAAATTTCCATATTAAAGGCGGATTGCATGAGAGGGCGTCTTCGCTCCAATAAATACCACCTATGAAAAGATAACATTTCATGGAATAAAACCAAAATTTCTGGTTGATTTACACTTTGCAGTTCTTCCTCAATTTGAGAAAGATCATCAATCAATTTAGATTCTTCAATCATCAGCTTTGCAACCAAGTCAGTGGCCTCAGCAACGGTATCTGCGTGACGATTTGCCGCCGAAAGAATTAGATTGAGGTTGACCCCACTTTTTATCCATTCTTCGCTAACTACGTTTGAATCTAACAATTTCTGCAAATCAGTGCTTTTCTGAATGATGTTCTCTATCTGCTCTTTGGCAGGCTGAATGGATTCTTGATAGGCGAGGTCATACCCTATCGTTGGGTAGTGTAGAAAAAAATCTCGTTCTAAGCGTCGTGCTTTCTCTAAGCCATTATCCAGTTCCAAAACAAGTCGCTGAATCTCGGTGCTGATTTCGATTGCATTCCTTGTTTCCGAACGAATTATGATAACCACAAAAGAACTGACTACAGTGATCAACAAGATGAATGTCTGCATAACGCCAACTAAAACATTGAATTTCCTGGCGATGCTTAGATCTTTCCAGCGCTGAGATAGTTTGTCCCAAAAATTGCTCATTTGGTTCCTGACAGAAAACAATTCTACTTATCCATACGATACTCAAAGATGATATTGGATAACAAACCTTCGATGCCCAATAAAATAATTTCCAATTCCAGCATTGCCAATCAAATTAATGAAATTCTCTAAACTTTG
>CAYQQX010000174.1:0-9537 GCA_964419495.1 uncultured Anaerolineales bacterium | reverse complement strand
TCATTGTGCCGCTACGTCAATGTATCATAGTGTCCCGCCTTACGTGGATAGCCGGGCATCGTCTTTCACCATATCGAAACTGCCTTCTTGAAGGGCTTTTAGCATTTTCTTGCGCCCGGTGGGATTGATGCGCTCGCCAATGATCACTGTGGCGCTATCGCGATTGATTTCCACAGTTTGGGTTTTGGAAGAAACAACGGTGGTAAGATTTTTAGTCATTATTTACCTCTTTATATGAATAGGTTGACATTAACAAAAAAAGGAGAGAGCAGTTCTGCTCTCTCCTCGGAGGGACAGTTCAATTACAAAGACAAATGGTCTGGCTTGTTAGTTTGGTAGTTTGCTAATTTGGCAAATATGATACATATTGCCAAGCCAGCAACCTAAGAAAATCAGCTAGCTACCCAACCAACTCACAGTTGCGGGACAGCACCGGAATTCTCAGAAATCATGAGGCACCGGATTTCACTCTATGAAGAAAAGGTCTTTGTAATATATCAGTAATATATCAAAGAAAGTAAGGTCTGTCAATTTTTGTGTGTTTTTGCACCGCTAAATTGTCATATAAATCTCTTTCTTATTCGTTCATCCTTTCACTTACGTAATCCTCTAGTTGGCGAACAGTTACTTTATCGAGATCGGGGTCTTTATGTTCAGCAAGTAAATCTTGCCAACGCCTTTTTGCACGGATGGGGGTTTTTTGTGGGTCATCCATCCAAAACGCTTCTAACCCACTGCGATCAGAGAGAGAGGGTTGCCAGAATTCTGTGCGACAGCGTTCAAGCGTCGCTGCTTCGCCAAGATAGTGCCCATCTCGCCCGACTTTGGTAATAACATCATAAGCCAGTGTTTTGGCGCTCACTTCAATGCCTTTTCCATAGTGTCGCATCATGCCGCAAAGTTCATCATCCATCACAAATTTCTCGTAGGAGAATGCCAAATATGAACTGAGAATACCGGCTGAATGCAGCACAAAATCTATGCCGCTGTTGACGGTGGTCAACAAGCTGAACATCGATTCATAGCCCGCTTGTGCGTCAAGAATGCTGGAATCTGCCAGCGCACCACCGCCACGGGAGGGTAGTCCATAAAACCGTGCCAATTGTGCGTGTGCGCTGAGATAGAGTGATAATTCCGGCCCGCCAATTGCCAGCGAACCTGTTCGCATATCTATATTGGTGGAGGTGGAGCCGTAGATAGTGGGAGTGCCTGCGTTGATCAGTTGCGTTAGCACAATTCCCGCAAGTTGTTCGGCGTTTTGTAATGCCAGTACGCCCGCTGTGGTAATCGGGCCGGTGGAGCCAGCCATGATCAATGTCGCAATGATCACCGGTTGACGGGCATTGGCATAGGCAATGATGGCTTCGACCATATCCGTGCCGTATCCCAGCGGGCTGAGGGGGTTGATCAGCCCAATGGTAACGGGCTTATCTGGAACACCGCCAAAGAGTATCTCTACCATTTCCATCGTATGCCGTGCGCCGACTGTCCCTTCTGAGCTGCCGACGAAAGCTTTATCGGAATGCAGGATATTCGCGAGGAGCATTTGCATATGCGCTGTTTCGCTGGGAATATCCTGCGGCTCGACCATCAAATGTCCGCTCATATCCTGGTTGGGGAGGACATGCGCCAGCTTTGCCAGATTATGGTAATCCTCGATGGTTGGAGAGCGTTTACCTGTTTCAGCGTCAACCAAAAAAGGTGCGCCGTATCCTGGGGCGAAGACGGGCTTTCCATCACCGATGGTGATATTCCGCTCGGTGTTGCGGGCGTGAACTGTAAACTGCTTCGGGACAGTTTTTATAGCCTGCATGACCTGTTCTTCGGTCATATAAACAACTTGCCCCTCCGTTTTAAAACCATGCTCTTTAAAGATATTGATGGCATTTTCTTCGGGAAATTGGATGCCGGCATTTTTTAGCAATTCCATGCTGGTATCGTGGATTTTCTGGACATCTTCGGGCGAAAGGAACTCTGTCCAATTTTTTAGCATTAGGTTCTCCGTGTTTTTTGAATTGCGGATCGTGCGTGTTTTGGGCTTGGTTGCTGGAACCAAGCTGCTTTCTGGCGTGAGCAGTATCACGTTCAGGCCGGGAAGATGTTGATCGAAGGCAAACAAGTTGAGGTCACGTTCGACGCGGTTTTATATCCTGTGGTTAATGCCCACGCAGGAAACTGCTCCCCTCCAGCATGATGCCTTCGTCATAACGGGTCGGGCGCAGGGGGTTGTCTTGGGATTTCATTTTCCCAGTGACGAGATCGGCAATGCGTTTGCCAGCTTCGGGAGCTAACATCACGCCTGCCCAGTAGCCGCAGTTCACATAAAACCCAGGCACTTCGGGGACTGCTCCGATCAAGGGCTGGTCATCGGGTGTGTATACATATTGTCCGGCGCTTACCATGACATCGCTGGCTTTGAGATTTTCAGCAATCCCTTCCCAGAAGGGGAAGAGGGGCAGCAGATTTTCGATATTTTGCGCAGGGAAGTAGCGGTCTGTGGGCACATTTTCAGAAGGTGCGCTTTCTGGCTCATCGGGGTCAACCCATCCGATAAGCGCGCCGCCTGTCTCTGGTCGCCAATAGGAATCGCGGGAGATATCAATGGAGAGAGGTGCATTTTCCGGGATTTCTGCCCGAGGGGTAATATAGGCTTTTTGGCGACGCACTGGTCTAAGCGGGAGTTCCACGCCCAGCATATTGCTCACAACACCAGCAAAGGGACCTGCGGCATTGACAACTACGCGCGTGGCGATGGTGCCATGATTGGTTTCCACGCCGCTAACGCCTTGTGCATCTTTTAGGATATTGGTGGCTTTGGTGCTAATTAAAAAACGAGCCTTGCTGCCGCGTGCAAATCCCTGCGTTGCTTCGTGTGTGGATAGCCAGCCATCTTTCTGGCGAAATGTTGCCGCTACCGCACTCTCGCTGATATAGGGGAAGCGTTGGCGGATCTCGTCGCCATTGAGATATTCTGAATCGGTGACTCCCAGGCTATGATGCGTTTCAACGGCGGCTTTCACATAGGGAATCATTTCGGGGTCATCTGTGACGAAAAGATAACCTTGATGTTTAATGCCAATATCTATATCGGCAATGCCAACGATATCGGCAAAATTTTCAAAGACTTCGATGCTCGGAATGGCAAGCTCTGCCATTGGCGGCTCGGTAAATTGGGCGCGAAAACTTTCAATGGAATTGGGCGTGGTCAGCGTAGAGAGTCCTTCCCGCATTTCCACCAATACCGTATCCAGGCCAGCGCGTGAGAGCCAGAATGCGGTTGCTACACCAACGATCCCACCGCCGATGACAACAGCATCGGCGGTTTTGGGGAATGTTTCCGTGGATGGGGTATATATTTGTTTCATGCTCTTTTCGATACCCAAAACAGTTGGTTAGGAGTTAGGCTTGGTATCAACGTTTGTGATCTGGGTATCTATCCTAAAATTTATTTTTCAGGGGCGGGGTAACCCCGCCCCTACAAGATGTCTTTCGGATAGGTTTTTAGTTTTCCTCCGCATATTGTGGAAGATCATCTGTGATTTCATAATAATCCCCTGCAGTTGATGCCCAAATATGCATCGTTGTGCGCATTTGAGAAGATGCCTTGTCCAGTGTTCCAGCGGCAATGGATATTGTGTCGCTATCTTTCACTCTCCAGAAAAGACTGGAACCACAAGTTTTGCAAAATCCACGATATACATTGCCCTTCTCATCATCTTGAAGAGAGTGATACCATTGCAGGCCTTCGTCTTTGGTTAATGACAGGTTCTTTTCTTTTAGGGAAGTGTAAGCCCCATAATGCCCATGAAAACGAAGGCACATGGGACAGTGGCAATTGATCACATCGCGCAAAGCCCCATGCAGTTCATAACGAACTGCGCCACATAAACACCTGCCGGTTGTTATTTCTGTGTTTTCAGACAACTTGTACTCCAGAGAATAGAAGAGCTGCTCGTTCTTTGATGGACAGTTAATGAGGATGAATCTTTGGTTAGGCGCCTCGGATTTTAGCTTTTAGCCAACCATAAAAACCAGCCAAACCACCGGGGTAGTAAATCATGATCATTACCATCAAGACCCCATAAATGACTAAGTGCAAGCCTGGTAAATTTGTAGTATTTGAGCGCAGGTATTCAATAAAGAACACAAAAGGAAATGCTACGGAGATGCCTCCCCAGAGACTGCCACGCCCACCAATATAGGCTATAGCCAGGATCTCAACGGTTTTGGAGGTATGCATTACTGTAGAAGGCGTTAGTGAGCCAAAGTAATGGGCATAAAAGCCTCCCAATAGCCCCGCAAAGAAAGCGGATAGCGTGAAATTGAAGACCAGATAGCGGGTGGGATAAATACCGGATGCACGAGAGGCATCCAGATTTTGCCCAATAGCTTTGAAGGCAAGGCCATAATGAGAACGCGTCACCAATCTTAGGATGATATAAATTGCTATCATCATGGCGAAGATGATATAAAAATAAGGCAAGTTGTCGGTGGTTTCCAAAAACTTTTGTGGGTTCATTCCTAAAGTTCCGCGAGTAAGTCCCGTCCAGTTACTTACCAGTCCCATCAAGGCTATGCCTAAAAACCAGGCCATTACAGCGGCAAAGATGCCGCGCAAACGCATGGTCAGCAGGGCCAGGCCAAAACCAACAAGACCTGCCATTAAGGCACCCAGCCAGATCGTGATCCATGGAGAAAGACCTGGGGCAACGGCGATATATGGGGTTGTATTCGCGAAAATGCCTGAGGTATAAGCTCCTAATCCCAGCAGGGCGGCAAAGCCAAAGTTGACAATACCGATATAACCAGCTGTGAAATCAAAGGCAATTGCCTGTGCGGCCAGAAAAGCACCCATGATCATCCAGCGGATAATATATTCTTGCTGAAAAAAAGGAGTTGTGGGTAAGAGGGCAACAATAATTAGTAGGGCCAATCCCAAGGGGCTGAAACCAAATTTGCCAATAAAAGCCACAAACTTGTCCCAGCTACCTGGCTGTTTTTCTGCTACTGTGATTGAATTCATCTCTATATTTCTCCTGTTTTACTGTTCCTGAACGCCCTTGACTTCACTACCGAAAATCCCTGATGGCGCTACAAGTAACACCAGGATCATCACTACGGTGGGAAGAACGGTTGTCCACGAAACAGCAACGAATAGCTGTGTGGCTGTCTGCAACATGGCAACGATGAAGCCGCCAATGATGGCACCCGCTACATTGCCTAATCCAGCCATCATGACCACGTACCAAGCATAATACAGGGGCGTTCCGCCCACAGTCGGGTAGGCTTGGAAGAGGAAGAGCAAGGAAGCTCCTGAGATAGCCGCCATGGCTGTAGCCAGGGAAAAGGTCAATGTCTGGATAAAGTTTAGATTGATCCCGACAAGCTGCGCCCCTGTTTCATCCTGAGATACAGCCCGGATCGCCCGCCCTACGCGTGTGCGTCGCAAGAAGAACCATAGTGAGCCAATGGAAACTATCGCAATAAGCAAGGCAACCAGACGATCTACGGACATATATGCTCCTCCTATTTCGATGGCTTTCAAATCCCAATAGCGAGAAATGCCTCGAAAGTTGGGGCCGAGAACCAGGGTAGCACCGTTGGAAAGCACAAAGGATATGCCCACTGTCAGGAGAAAAGCATTCATTATCCAGTCTTTTTTTGTTCTACGCCGCAATGGTGAAAAAATCATTTTTTCAATGATAATTCCCAAAATTGCGCCTGCTACTCCAGCCGTTAAAATAGCGCCTATGGGAGCTACCATGCTCAGAAATTTATTTGGATTTTCATATAAATACTCTTGCATGGGCGTAAATGTAAAAAAGGCCACATAAGAGCCAATCATAAAAGATTCACCATGAGCGAAGTGGGGAATATTCATCACTCCGAAAACAAGAGCCAATCCAACAGCCAATAATGCCCACATGCCACCTGTAATTATTGTGTTGAAAATTTGAGCGTTTCCGCCTTCAATATAAATGGCAATGAAAAGTATCACTGAAAAAACACCGACAACAACAATGGGCAAGTTGTCTTTAATACGAGACATCAAAGGTCTCGCGCTTGAGTCTTTTGCCATGAGGGTTCTCTCCTTGTCTAACTTGCTTATAGTAGCAATATCTTTTAGTAAAACGGTGAATTCTCTCTAAATTCCTAAATAAGCATTTCTAACATGCTTATTTTCCTTGATCTCTTTGCTTGGTCCTTCCAGCACGACTTTGCCTTGCTCAAGAACATAAGCTCTATCTGTGAAACTCAAAGTCGCATTTACATTTTGTTCTACAAGCAAAACAGTTACACCCTTTTCGCGCAATTGGATCAATGCACTAAAGACATCTTTGGTTAGATTAGGCTGCAACCCAAGAGAGGGTTCATCGACCAACATCAATTGAGGTTTAGACATCATCCCACGTGCAATAGCCAGCATCTTACGCTCACCACCACTCATGGTACCTGCCAGTTGATCTTTTCTTTCCTTCAAGCGAGGGAAAAGCTCAAAAATATAGGCCAATGTTTCCAGTTGAACTTCTTTATCGCGAATAGCATACGCGCCCAGAATCAAGTTTTCCTGAACAGACATACCTGTAAAAAGATTAAGTTTTTCAGAAACATAACTGATCCCCATTCGACTAATTGTATGAGCGGGCACATCATTAATGACTTTGTTGTTGAATAGCACTTCCCCTTTTATTGGATTAATTAGCCCGGCGATAGTACGGAGCGTAGTTGATTTCCCCGCCCCGTTTGGGCCTATCAGCGCAACAAGTTCGCCTTCGTCAACGTGAAAAGATACATCCCATAATACTTGGAGAAAATCGTAACCAGCGTTAATGTTTTTAAGTTCGAGCATCCTTATAACTCCTCTTCTCCCAAATAGGCTTTGATCACATCAGGATTGTTCAAAACCTCATCTGGCGTCCCCTCAGCGATTGTGGTGCCATACTCAATCACCATAACGTCATCACAAATCCCTTTAATCACTCGCATAATATGCTCAACAGCGATGATGGTTATACCTTGATCCCTAATTTTCAAGATCAACGACATAATTGAGTCTAACTCGCCTGGTGTCAACCCGGATGCCAACTCATCCAAGCAAAGCAGTTTTGGTTTACAGGCCAATGCTCTCGCCAAATCTATGCGTTTGAGTTCTACTGCATTTAGACGGTCAGCTGGCGTATCAATAGGCAAAGAAAAATCAACAAAATCCAAAATTTCTCTTGCGCGTTCCTCGGCTGATATGGGATCTTTATCAACCGAACCAAAAACAGCACCCACCCTAACATTGTCTAAAACGGTCAGTTGTGGAAAAGGACGAGGAATTTGAAAAGTTCTTGCCATCCCCTTGTGGCACATTATCTCTGCCGACAACCCCGTAGTATCTTCCCCATTAAAATAAACAGTACCTTCCGAGGGTGGAAATCTCCCCACAATCGAGTTCAAAAAAGTGCTTTTCCCCGCGCCGTTGGGACCAATCAAGCCATAAACTTGACCCTCCTCGATCTGCATAGAAATTTGATTCACAGCCGTCAAGCCACCAAAGTTTTTGGTAACCTTCTTTGTATCAAGTATTAGCATATTCTTACCTCACTGGAACGATTCTCTTCATAGCATTGTTTTTGGGGAGAAACGGATGTATCAACATCTCTGCACCAAACCAACATCATGCCTTCTTCAACATTTTCTGCCTCCAACACGCCCCCGCCTCGTACGTGACATTCGGCTTGGTACGCGTTACGGATATATTCTACTGTAAAAAAAACTTGGTTCCCCTGTAAAAAGTGTGCAGAGAAAATATGAATGTAGCGCCACGTCCCATAATGTGAGAGTACTCTCACCCTAGCACCACATTTTCCTTAAAACACGGGGTGGTAAGTAATCACCCACCACCCCTTTTACACAAACCTGACAGGCCTCAAAGACCTGCCAGGTTTTTTTTAGATTTTCAAATCTAGGGAACTTGAAGTTCTTGAACAGCACCCTCTGTCGGGTAGATCGGTTTTCCTAGACATTTTCCGCCTTCAAAAGAGTACTGCAAAACGGGGAATGTGTAGTAACCAGGGCCAACAACAGGATCAGGAACGGTTTCTTCAGTGTACTTGTACTCAACCATAACCAAACCATCAGTCATTGTCCATTCGCCTGTCCAAATTTTTTCTTCAACAAATTGCTGGATCAATTCACCAGTCAATTCGCCATGCTCATCATAGACAGCCTGAGCAATTTGCATGAACATCTTGGTGCCATCATGGGCAAGACCAGCTGCAGAAGTACTGGGAGACAGATCATAGCGGGATTCAAATTCTTCAGCGAAGGCAAAACCTTCATCGCCAGACCAACCGGCAATCTGATCGATAACGTTGGTCGCAGAATCACCTGTCAGGGAGCAGAAATCTACCCAGCCAAGACCATCAGCAATGATCAAGCTTTCCAAGCCAACTTCATCAGCTTGTTTAATGATACCGGTGATAGATGCGGGGGCTGTGCTGGTCCCTGCGATAACAGCAGGATTCAGATCTTTGAGTTTGTTGAGGAAGGGATAAAACTCAGTTTGCTCCATCGGGAAATATTCTTCAGAAACAACTTCCCAACCTGCGGCTTCAAAGAGTTCAATGGCGCCAGCGCCAAAACTGCGACCCCAGTCAGTGTCTTCACCATAAATGGCAACAGTTTTCGTCTCAGGAGCGTATACGCCTTGCTCAATATAGTACTCCAGCGCATCAACGTATTTTGTACCAAGCTTTGCGGGGGTGGGCCAACCTTTCAAGCTCCAATATCCATACTTGTCAGTATCAGAAGCAAAAGTTTCGTTGACCACTTCGGTAGCGCCAAAGCCAAAGATATGGGGAACTTGGTGTTTCGCAGTAACTTCCATCACAGCTACTGCAACTGAGCTGTGCCAATTAAGCGCGCCAGCCTGAATGCCATCTTGTACAACAGCCTGTTCATAAGCCTGGGCGGCTTTGGCGGGATCAGATTGAGAGTCAACCCAAACAGGCTCAATTGTATAAGGTCCGACTTTGTAGTCAAACCCTTCCAGAGCTATAGTAATACCACCAGTGAATTGCTTACCGGTCTGAGCACTAGGACCGCTGAATGGTCCTAAAAAGCCCACTTTAAAGACCATCTCTTCCATGGGTTCTTCTTCAGCGGGTTCTTCTTCTTCCATGGGTTCTTCTTCAGCGGGTTCTTCCGCGACAGGTTCTTCTTCTGCTGGAACTTCGGGGGCAGCAGGTTGGCATGCGCCCAGCACCAAAGATAGAGACAGCAGAATAGCTAAAATCAAGAACAGTTTGGATCGTTTGAAGTTCATTCTTTACTCCTTCTACATAACGTTTTACAAAACAGGATAGGTAAAAACATCTGAACTATTTATATTATCTTTTCTTGACTACACCTCCTTTGGGGTTTTTTGGGTGAAATACTTCTTAAGAAACAACAAAAATCTCGAGTATGCGCCTAGGTTGTTTTATTACACATCATCCCACAGCCTTGTTTTCAGAACAAACTTGCAGTGAGAAGCCCCTGATACTCCCT
>CAYQQX010000173.1:0-9628 GCA_964419495.1 uncultured Anaerolineales bacterium | reverse complement strand
ACTTTATTGGCGGCATAGCAAACCAGACCAGGAGCTAAGCAACTAGATTGAGATTGTGGACTGTGCATCCAAAATATTTAGACTCAAAAGGCCTCGTTGCCGTGTGGCGGGAGGCCTTACTAGCGCAGAAAGTACTTCAGGGGAACACAAAAGGATATCGCAATCATCCCCAATTGATCCGCTTTCGAGAGCAATCCGACCCATTAAGTGTTCTCTCCACATACTTATACTGGGTGTACCAAGAATCCCTCGAGCGTGGTTACAACTTTAATGAGTCAAAAATTGTCCCTGGGGTATTTTCAGGTCAAATCCCTGAAACTATCGGCCAATTAGAATTCGAATGGGAACATCTGCTGCGCAAACTTCAATCGCGCGATCCAAATCGTCTAGACCAATATCAAAAAATTAAAATTCCCGACCCACACCCATTATTTGTTATTATTCCTGGAGAGATAAAAGATTGGGAAAAGGTTATCAGATGAACACAAAACAAGATTGGAAAACTCGCCTCGATGAAGAATTATCTCAGGCACAAAAGGCCCGTGAAAGTGAAAACGAAGGGAAAGCCCGAGTTTGCGCGCGACGTGCAGCAGGGATCGCCATCGGCGAATATCTACATCGAGAAGGCTTTCCCAACCCTGGGCCAAGCGCCTTAGATCGTTTTAATTTTCTTGCCACACTTCCCAATGTCACTCCACGTACTCGCCAAATTACCCAACACCTGATGCTGCGAGTAAATGAAGAATTCAAACTTCCTGTCGACATCGATTTAATTGCCGAAAGCAAAGAACTCGCTGAGATCCTGCTCGGTTAGTCCCAAAATAAAATCCCAAGTAATACTGAACCCAACCCTAACTTCGTTAGTTATTTATATAGATCATTCAAAGGAGAAAACGATGTCTGACAAGAAATCCCTGGAGTTCATACAACGAATTGATTCCCCGGTGAAACAAGTGTATCAGGCCTTTGCTGGATCAATGGCCTATGAGAGCTGGTTTTCAGATTCTGCCGAAGCCGATGTCCGAAAAGGTGGGCGTTTCTACTCCTGGTGGAATGAAGGTTATTACGCCAGCGGTATGTTTACTAAAGTTAAAGAAAATGAACGTATCGCATTCACCTGGTTTGGACTTGGTGAGCCTGCTCCAACTAAAGTTAATGTTTCTTTCTTGGAGCTTGTTGGCTCTACACAAGTGACAGTTACGCATAAAGGTCTTGGCAAAGGTAAAGCTTGGAAAAAAACTAAAAAGCAGATTGTCGAGGGTTGGGAGTCTGCGCTTGCTAATCTGAAGTCCGTCATAGAGACAGGCTACGACAAACGAATCTACGATCAACCGATGTTAGGTGTTCTTCCATCAGGTATGGTTGATGAGAAAATGGTTTCTGAGCTTAATCTACCCGCCGATACTGGCGCCAAAATCTCAGATGTAGTAGCTGGAATGGGAGCGGAAACTGCGGGGCTGCAGGGGGAAGATATCATTTACAGCATTGGCGGTCAAAAATTGAAAATCTTCCCAGATTTCGGGTTGGCAATGTCTGGCAGAAAAGCAGGAGACGTAGTTGAAGTAGTTTATTATCGGGAGGGCGAACGAAACACTACTGATATGACTCTCTCCGGACGCCCTCGACCAGAATTGCCATTGTCGGCTATAGAGTTAGCCGATCGTACAGCAAAAGTGTACGAAGAAGTGAACAAAGAAATGGATGCCCTATTTGAAGGAGTCACTGAAGCCCAAGCATCCTCACGTCCTGGCGAAGAAGAGTGGAGCGCCAAAGAAGTTCTTGCTCACCTGTTACATTCAGAGCGCTGGTTGCACTTAGCAATTACTTGTTTCATCGGCAATTACCGTACGGGTGGCTTCTCAAACGATTTGGGGATGCACGCTGCCATTGCTGAAGCCTATCCGTTGAAAGAATTGATCGCCGAACTCAAGCGATGCGAAGCCATCACCGTTAGTGCAATAAAAGCACTGCCCGACGAATTTGTCGCTGATAAACGTCGTTTGATGATTCTTACCGCCAATGTTGACGAACAGGGTTTCGCCCTGCACACCCGTGGTCATTTTCCCCAAATCGACGCCGCGCTCAAAGCATCAAAGCAAAGCTAACTGACACTCAGTACCAAATTAAGATAATAAACAAGAAGCCCTCATTTACAGAGGGCTTCTTGTTTATAAACGAACTCAAAATTAAGACTTACTTTTTCTTTTTCAGAACCGGCAGACCATTCTTTGTCTCCGAAACCATGTAAGCTTCGGGGACTGCGTCAATGGCACCGTCCTTGATAGTTTTAGCAAAGAAATAGATTGTCTGTTCGCGGCCACCTTTAAGTTGGGTAAGCCTGGAATGTAGATAATAAGTAACGCCTTTCGAGTTTTGGTGACTGTAAGCCATGTTTCTCTCCTTTCAGATTTACACTTCAAGTATAGATGAATATTCTTGATTAGGCAACACCCTAATGCATAGCAATTTTATCAGAAAATCCAATATAGTTTATTACATTTTGTTACGATTCTAACAGTTTCTGGAACGCGTATTTTTCATACTTTTTGTCACAAGGATTGCCTGCAGCAAGCCAAATTGTTGCCTCTTTTAAATCCATGATAATTGAGGCAACTGTTTTGTAATGCTCTTGCACAGGGTCTCGGGGGTCAGGGTGACCACAGACAGAATTTGGGAAATTAAAGTGATCGGCTAAAGCATTCTGAAGATCAGATACCGAGAATTTGCCCTGGTGAGTTCGTAGAAAACGGTTGATGCGTTGATTGCGGACAAGACTGCCGGGTCCATGCCAAATACCCATGTCAATGAAATCAGTGTCTTTAGTGATGAAATGATTCGTATGAGCATAATAATCTTCTTCGGGGAAATGGATTATTGCTTTCGTAAAATCGCCTGGCGCAGCTTCAATGTTGAAAAATTCTCCATCTCGATGGGCCACTGTGAAATTTGCTGAAGATGCGCGAATATGGCCGTTTATGGCTTGGATTGCATCCGAATAAGACTCGCTCTCTAAAATTGTTCTTAAAATTATGTGGTGAGGAACACCTACGCTTGCATCGATATCTAAGTTTGAATACAGAGAGTTAGTTGTCATTCCGATTCCGTTAGCGTTCATTCCAGTCTTCGCCAATAATCCGGCTTCAACAAGCGTAACGAAATTAGGAACATCGCCAGCATCCACTTCAAGAACAATAACCGTATCTTGCACAGGGACAGCCCAATCCCAATTCTGCCCAATTAGGGTGTGCCCAACTTCGGCAATGGGAGGCAGGATTACAAAAGATGTACACTCCCTAGGAACACGCTTCGCAATCGCAAAGTTTCGGATCTCGGTGCGTACATTGAGCGCCAATATATCCTCATAATCCACCTTTGCGCCTTCAGCAATGCCGCGCATTTCATCAAGATGCCGCGAGCGATATGCTGAGATCACCGGCTCAAATAATCTGGCATGAGATTTTGTTTTTTCCCAATCCCATCCAGCATAATAGGCAAACATCTCCTTATAGATATCAATATTTCGCTTGATCTGAGATGCCGCACCTTCCCCATACTGCCGGCCGCGATCTAATGGTGGTCCTTGTACTCGAATGCGAGGAAATTTATCTTGTTCCATGGCCATTTTTCAATTAGCTCCTAAGGGGTATTGTGTTTTGTCTAGATTTCTTTATACTTGAAAGTGCCATTTTTCGCAAATTCAACCCATTTGGAAAACTTCTCTGGCCCAGCGCTCCACATCGCAATTTCATCGAATCTTGGGTGGATATCATTAAATTAATAAAGGAGTATCCAATGAAGAAATGCGTTATGAGTGTACTCATATATTTGAGCTTGTTGATCTCATCATTTCATTTCGCGGAGCCAATCTCAAATCATGCTTTCCCTGTAGAAATAGCGCAGTCATTAGAAGAAACAGCAGAAGATATCGCTGGCGACGAAGGGGTTGTACTTGAAGTAGAAGATCAAGGATCAGAAACAGTCATCTATATTTTCGAAGAACGACATGATTCAATCTTGGGTCAAATCGAAATCGCCATGATGCTTGACAATCTCTACGCGGATTATGATCTACGCCTCATTGGCCTGGAAGGTCTCACAGTCGAAGATGGTCCCTTGGATCTCTCTTATATGCATGTTGAACCTTATTACCAACCCGATCAACCTATCACCAATCGAGAAGATGTTTTGGTTCAAACGCTGCAGGAGGGTGAGATCGGCAGTGCAGAACTCCTAGGGCTTGTTTACCATGATATGGTAATTGCCGGCATTGATGACGCCGCGCTTTATAGTATGAGCTTAGATCTAAGTATTTGGTACACAGCTTATGACCATAATTATCAAATTATGTCTTGCGAAATGACCGACGAGCAATTTGATTTCTGGCGCGAACTGATGGAAAAAGAAGAGTATCAAATGGCCTATGATTATGCAATTCAGAACAGCCCATCTGGTCAAGAAATGGTGGAACGTATCCAAGGGAAGAATTCGGCTGAAGATTTTGTCCAAATATTAGACGAGTTGGAAACCGGCATAAATGATTGCGCAGAGAAATATGGCAACCCCGTTCCGCCTAAGATGATCAATGACATGGCAGCATTACGTGATTATATGGACGTAGTCATGGCGCGCAGTGATGCTATGGCGTCCGCGCTACTCGACCTAATTACAGCTCATCCGGGAGCGCCAATCGCAACCACGATCGGCGTTATGCACACTGCTCGTATTGTTGACTTGATCTCCGACGCGGGGTTTTCAGTGGTTGTCTTTCGTCCCACTTCATTAGAAGATGATAATACTGCTGGTCTAATTCCTGAAGAAGCTTATCTCCGTAAACAAGCAGGAGGCTCTGTCACACCTGAAGGATATATCGCATCTTTCTTTGATAATCGTGATCGTGACAAGAAATACCCCACTTCTGCTGAAAAAGAATGGTACCTCTTTCAAGTGAAACTCAGAATGGAGCTGCAAAAGTATGCTTATGACATGACGAAGTCAGGAGCCGAGGCAGCCTTTGTAAGCTATCCAGATGTTCCGCTAATTGGTCCCAATGGAAAAACATGGGGTACGCTTAGGTTTGTAGATTTTGTTCCTTCGAAAGACCCTAATAATCCACACCCGATCATTGAGTGGGAAGTTACCATTGAAAATCCAGATATCCTGGGATGGCCAATTTCGGTTATGCGAGGAACCGCTCAACATCTTTCTGGTCAAGAACAAAAACTAAATGTGGTTCATTTTGGACGGTTAGATTATGCAAAGGAGATGATCCTCAATCAACACGATGTCCCCGAACAAGAAACCACCGACAGAGGAGGATATATCACCCAACGAGGATGCTCTGATACAGATATTTCTATCACAGGAGTAAGTGACTAAAGATTCAACCAATAAAAGGAGAGAAACATGAAAATTCAAGTTCTAATAATCCTAACTTTGATAGGATCAATCCTATCGGCCCCCATGGAGGCGGATACCCCAACCGACCCTGAAGATGTGGAATCGTTGGTCGTTTTCGTTTCCAACAGGGGGGAAGATCCCGAGGCACATGGACTATATATCATTGATACAGAGACCCTGGAAATTGTTCCCCTCGAAACTGGCTTTGAATCAAATCTCATTCCAAGATGGTCCCCAGATGGTAGTCAAGTAATGTTTTCGGTTCCCGGCGATTGGAATCTGTATACAATCTACCCAGATGGCACTGAACTCACTCAAGTCACAGATTTCCGCAGCAATAATGCCGACTGGTCGCCGGATGGCAGCCAAATTGTCTTCCAGTCCGATCACGATAATGAGCCGGAAGATACCCCAGATATCTACATCATGGATATCGACGGAGAAAATCTCACCGAACTTGTCGATCTACCTGATCAATACGATTTCTATCCCCGCTGGTCGCCAGATGGAAGCCAGATCACCTTTATTTCTTCGAGGAGTGGAAATTTTGAAATTTGGCGCATGAATGCCGATGGCACAGAGCTTATTCAACTTACTGAAACAGAGACACCTGTAATCAATGCCACCTGGTCGCCTGATGCCGAAAACATCGTTTTCACCCAGATCACAAGTAACCAATCATCAGATTTGTTTATCATTGACAAAGATGGATCACCCGAAAGCATTTTCCAACTCACTGAAGATGAATTTTTTCACAACAACCCAGTCTGGTCACCTGATGGCGAACAGATTGTTTTCAGCTCAGATCAAAGTGGGGCGTCCGATCTCTGGATAATCAACATTGATGGAACCGAATTGATTCAGCTAACCGATGATGAATTCTTTGATGATGCCCCAGATTGGGGGCCAGTATCTCTATTTGAGTTTGAAGAGACCGAAGAATAGATACTCATAATTGATAGGGAACCCTGCGAAAGAGGATCCGCATTATTATTCAATATTTGCGGATCCTCTTCTCATTTACAGCTGCACTCAAATTGAATAAACTTTTGAAGATTCCCCGCTTATCTCTCAGGTAGTGATTAACTACTTTAGGTTTTTGGTTATTATTGACATAGCGCAAATTCGATATTTGCGATATAGAGTAAAATATCTCTAACTTATCAGATTTGATTCCCTATGAGTCCAATTCTCGGAGCAAAGAACATGCGTATCCTGGCAATCATTAGTGGTGAATACGGAGAAAGACACGTCGAAAATATTCGCAAGCATGGACCAAAAACCTGGCAAATTGAAACCTGGCAAGCTCCAGCAATTCTTCCGCCAGTGATCGACTACCCCGAGGATTATATTCCTGAAACCATGTCACCATCTGACTTAATATTATCCTTTGCTGAGCACAAAGGTGTTGCCGAACTGCTCCCCGAGATCGCCCAACTAACGGGTGCGACCGCAGTGCTAGTTGCTGTCGATGATGAAACCTGGCTCCCCCGCGGTCTGGCAAGGCAGTTATTGGGCTGGCTGGAAAGGATCGACGTTAAATGCGTGACACCTAAGCCCCTTTGTTCCTTGACTGAGTCAGAGTATGGAATCACGCGCCGGGATCGCGTCAGCTATGATGATCCTCTGATCGCGGAATTTGCCCGTTATTTTGGGAAACCTGAAATCAACGTTCAGGTTGATCCTGATACCCGAACAATTTCTGCTTCCGAGGTGCAGCGTGATGCTGCGTGCGGCTGTGCTCGATTCGTGTCAGAAAACTTGATTGGTCTCTCAGTGGATAAAGTTGAAGAAAAAGCCGGCCTGCTCCATCATCATTTTCCATGTCTGGCCAGCATGGTCAAACTCAATGATTTCAATCACGATACGCTGATGCATGAATCTGGACACCAAATGGTTGGCTATATCAGCGAACAAATTAAGCCATATAAGGATACCCGTATTATTACCCCTGGAAAACGCAGCGAAAATTAGTGGTTATTATTTTTTTTCGAGTTAAATTTATAGAGCCGCGGGAAAAATCCGCGGCTCTTGATTTTGAGGAACTATTCGTTTAGTGCGCAGGCTGTGTAGCAGGCTGCCTTCTCTCTTGCACAAACAGGCTTATCAGGCCAGCGATAGAGAGCAACCCTCGGATGCTGACAATCAACATCAACAAGCTGCCCACCACTCCACCAGCAACGAGCCAGCCTCGTGGAACGACTTGCTTCTCTTGGATAACAATATTCTGAGAAGCGAGCGCTTTATGCGCTTTCAACCGACTTCGCAAATCATCGACAAAATCCTGCCGGGGAGCAATCGGGCGTAATTTTTCTACCAGCTTACTTTCTAGTTTAGTCAAATCAATATCTTTTTGTTTTCGTTTAAACAATCTCATCTCTACCTCCCTACCCTCAATCGATAGGGTATGCAATAATTCCAACGGTACCAGGACCCAAATTGGCAGCAATGCCAATTGAAAGCTCCGTTAGGATCAACGAATTACAGTTTAATACTTTACTTACTTTCTCCAATAGCGCTTCACCTGCTTTGGGATCACGAGCGTGAACAACAGCAACGTTAGCAAGCCGGTCGCCAATTCTCTCTTTGATCATGCTGAGCACTTGCTCTAATGACTTACTTCGTGTTCTTACTTTGTCCGACATTTCTAAAAGCCCGTCTGTAAGTAAGACAATGGGTTTGACATTCAACAATGATGCCATTGCTGCCTGCATTGTGCCAACTCTACCGCTCATACGAGCATAATCTAGCGTATCGAGGGTCAGAATGACCTCGATATATTTTCGTATGGCTTTTAGTCGTTCTAAGATCGCTTCTATAGAAGAACCATCTCTCTCCATTTGGCGGGCTTCTTGTGCCATATAACCTTGTGCCGCAGAACCTGCCGCTGAATCGAAGGGGATCACATTGTATTCGCCCTCTAGCTCTCGGGCAGCTAACTCGGCAGATTCATAAGTGCCAGAAAGCTTCGAAGTGACATGAATTGAGAGGATCGAATCTCCTGGATCAGCAATTTGCCGATAGAATTCCACAAACTGCTTGGGGGTGGGCTGACTTGTCTTCGGGATTACGCCAGATTCATCAACAAGCTTATAAAATCCTTCGTTATCCAGATCTACACCTTGGTAAAAGGTTTGCTCACCAAAATGAATATTGATCGGGATCATGTGAACATCAAATTCGCTGACCCAATCAGCAGGGATATCTCCAGCAGTATCAATAGCAATTCGTAACATGATCTTTCCTTACCAATAAGCTACATCAATCTAAATTATATTCTTCACGCAGCGACATCAGCGTGCGATGATAGAGGCTTTTTATTGCGCCTTCTGTCCGATCCATAATCTGACCGATCTCTGCATTCGTCATACTTTCAACAAATTTCAAGATCAATAATTGTTGTCGATCTTCCGGCAATTGCCTTATCACACGTAACAAATCATCTTTCTCTTCAGATTTCAATACGGCTACCTCGGGATGTTCACCTTGATACTGCAAAGTGAAATCAAACGTATCCAGAGGAATTTCCTGTCGGCGGCTGTTATCACGATACCAGTTAGCCACTAAATTGTGAGCGATCCGGTAAAGCCATGCCGAAATTGGCAAACCGCGGTTTTCATAATTCTCAATGTGCCGGATAGCCCGGAAGAATACCCGTTCAGTCAGGTCTTCAGCATCGAAAGGGTTGTTGGTTCGGAAGTAGATGTAGTTGTAAATGCGCTTCACATAGCGGTCGTAAAGCTCACCAAACGCTTCACGATCGCCACCAGAAGCCTGCTCAACAACATCATCATCACTGAGATGACTGAATTCGCTCTCAGAAGTCTGATTTTCTTCCGCTTCACTAGTTGCGGTTGTGCTTAACATAACCCCACCCGAAAGATTTGGTTACTCTTCATGGAGGGGAAGTATATCACGCCCCCATAAAATATGGGTATTCTTGTCCAATTAAGTGAATTCTATGAATTTCTTACAAGTTTCTGATGGAATATCGGAAACAGTCACAGCCTTATCTGCTATAATTAGATCATTCGGGGATGACAGGCTTCGACGGAGGAGGCTGGTCCCGAACTGCGAGCCGAGAGGCGCCGACCTCGGAAAATCAGCGCAAACCTTTAAGTGCCAACCGCACTGACTATGCTGCTCTTCCTCTTGCTGCCTAAGCAGTAAGCGCATGAGCGCAAACTGACCCAACGGGTCACGTCCGCCTATCACCGCCCTCTAGCCGGGG
>CAYQQX010000172.1:0-9639 GCA_964419495.1 uncultured Anaerolineales bacterium | reverse complement strand
CTCAACCGGCGTGATTGCTAGTTTTTTAGTCCAATTTTGAAGTTTTTTCGTGGTAAGATTTGTCGCTGAAAATCTATAAATCACGTGTTGTCATTCTGAACGAAGAGAAGAATCTCCGCTTGGAAAGCGGGAAAGCCTTCGTTCGCCGAAGGCGCGCCTCTGGCGCCTCAGGGTGACACAAAAGTAGTGGAGTAGACATTTTTTGACGAGGTAGCAAAGATGATCAAGCGATTCTTTTTATTTGTATTTATCTTGACGATGTTAATCCCTGTAAGTATTCATGCCCAGGATGAAGTTCGATTGGCCTATTTGCAAGTTGATCTCTGGCCGGAGTACGACCGTCCCGAGATGCTGGTCATTTTGCGCGCAAGCTTAGCCGCAGATGTATCTCTCCCTGTTGACGTAACTTTCCGCATTCCCGCGGCTGTCGGAGATCCCAACGCAGTTGCGGTACGTCAACCTGATGGGGCGCTGTTGAATGCCATGTATGAGAGTCAGACAGAGGCTCTATGGACATATGTTTCTGTCACGGCAACGTCACCGGATATTCAGTTGGAATATTATGATCCACAATTAGAGAAAAGTGATGACGCCAGGCATTTCGAATTTGTATGGTTGGGGGATTACGATGTGGATGCCATGCTCGTGCAGGTGCAGCAACCCTTGGGGTCGAGTCAAATGACCATCGAGCCAGATTTGGGTGAATTTCAACCTGGAACCGATGGCCTGCAATATTACATTATGGAAATTGGCGCACCCTCGGCCGGCGATGAGTTTTCGGTCAAGGTGGATTATCTGAAATCATCCGATTCTCTGAGCATCGAGAGTTTCCAAGTTCAGCCCAGTGCGCCGATTGCTGAAGGTGGGACTCAACGAAGTTCAAATGTCGATTTACTCTCATTGCTGCCCTGGTTCTTGGGCGGCCTGGGTGTGCTCCTGGTTGTTGGCGGGATCATTTGGTATTGGCGCTCGGGTCAGGATGTAACAGAGACTAAACGCACCAGCCGTGGGCGTAGAGCTGCATCTGTTCTTCAAGATCGAAGAGATGAAGGCGTTGGAGATGGGGTGTATTGTCACCAATGTGGTAAGCGGGCTGCTTCGGGCGATCGTTTCTGTCGCACTTGTGGGACGCGTTTGCGCAAAGAATAAGCGTACTCTTTTTCTAATGATTTGAGCCAGGCGTTATGTTTTGCCTGGCTCTTTTTTAACCTGAGTTGCACTGAGACTGAAAAATTGTAGAGCGAAGGCGACGCTCGCTTGTGCGCCAATGGAGTGTGGCCTTCGACTCGACCTAGGGTTATTCGACAATCTCAGTGTTCTTCAAGGAGATGACTCGATTTTTTTTATCCGCAACTCAGGCCATGTGCTTTGACCCTAATTCAGATGACATTTAGCTTTATTCTCAGAAATTAATTGGATTTTCCCTGGTTACTCACCGTATATTAATCTCATTGTGACAAAATATACGGGCACATTTACCCAATCCTTAAGAGTTGTTTATATTTATTGGTATAAGTTTTACTTCATAAATAGGAGTTTGACATGCAAGAATCTACATCAATGCCAACTGGCTCTTCGAACCGGATGAAATTTATTGTGGGTGGCGCGCTTATTGTTGCTGCAGTTGTTTATCTCATCGTTTCATCTACACAGGCCAGCGCGCAATATTTCCTTACCATTGACGAGGTTGCAGCCAAAGGAGATGAAGTTTTCGACCGCGACCTTCGAATTTCAGGTGCGGTAATTGGCGAATCAATCGAATATGATCGTGAAAGTTTGACGCTTTCTTTTACTGTGGCTCACATCCCTGGCGATAATGCCGATATTGATGCTCAAGGCGGCCTGGCTGAGGTATTGCACGTCGCAGTGACGGATCCCAGCCGCTCTCGGTTGCAGGTCGTTTACGAAGGACCCATGCCCGATCTTTTGCAGAATGAAGCCCAGGCAATTATGACCGGTCGCTTAGGCGCGGATGGGGTTTTCTACGCTGATGAGCTTTTGCTCAAATGCCCGACCAAATACGAAGAAGCAGTTCCCGAGCAATCTGAGGGGCTTTAGTCAGTAACCAGTATCCAGTAAACAGTTATCAGTCTGATCACTGGCAACTGATTACTGATCACTCTCCAACGGAGTATTTATGATTGCAAACCTCGGTTATGGCGCTTTAGTCATCACATTTTTGGTTTCCCTCTATGGGGTTGGCGCATCTTTTTACGGTATGCGTCAAAACAAACCTGCCTGGGTGGATAGCGCCCGTAATGGTATGTTGTTGACCTTCCCTTTGCTCACACTCTCGGCGTTGAGCATTATCGTTTTATTAGTAACCGATCATTATGAAGTTGAGTATGTTGCCAGTGTGACCAGCCGCAGTATGCCCATGTACCTCAAGGTTACGGCATTGTGGGGCGGTCAGGCTGGTTCGCTGGTTTTCTGGTCTTGGTTGATGTCAGCATTTGCCTCGGCCGTGACCCTGCGCAAGTGGGACCGCGATCGCGAATTTTTGCCCTGGGTGATCGTAGTATCGTTGATTACTCTGGCGTTCTTCATTTCTCTGAATATTTTCATCGAGAATCCCTTCACCCGATTGTGGCAAATGCCATCTGGACAGGTGATCGAAGAAATGTTCCAGCCTGCTGGTTCTGTCTTGTTCTATCCCCGTGATGGGCAAGGCTTAAACCCACTTCTGCGGCACCCGGGCATGATCATTCATCCCCCCATGCTGTACCTGGGATTTGTTGCCTTTGTGATCCCTTTTGCCTTTGCCATCGCGGCTCTGGTCACCGGACGAACCGATGATCGTTGGATCCGCCTTACACGCCGCTGGACCTTGTGGGCCTGGATGTTCCTTTCCCTGGGATTAGTGTTGGGAGGCCGTTGGGCCTATGATGTGCTTGGCTGGGGTGGTTACTGGGGATGGGACCCCGTAGAGATTGCCGCCTTTATGCCCTGGCTGACCGGGACGGCATTCTTGCACTCGGTGATGATCCAGGAAAAACGCGGTATGCTCAAACAGTGGAATATGGTACTGATCATCCTGACTTATTCTTTGGTGATCTTCGGCACCTTCCTGACTCGCTCAGGCGTACTCTCCTCTGTGCATGCTTTTGCCCAAAGCGCTATCGGACCCATGTTCTTCGCTTTTATCGGGGTGACTTTTATCGCCTCGTTGAGCTTGCTTTTTAACCGCTGGAACGATCTCAAAGCGAAAACCGAGATGACATCGATGCTCTCGCGCGAGGCACTGTTCCTACTCAACAATTTGCTCTTCATTGGTATCTTAGTAGTTTGTTTCTGGGGTGTAATGTTCCCGTTGATCTCAGAGCTGTTCACTGGTCAAAAAGTGACCGTCGGTCCGCCCTTTTACGAGCGTGCTAATGGGCCTTTGTTTGCCGGTTTGCTTTTGTTGATGGCTATTGCTCCATTATCAGCTTGGGGCCATTCGACGATAAAAACCTTAGGGCGTGCGGTTTGGAAACCAACGATTGTGTCTGTTCTTGTTGTTGTGGCAGTGGTTATCTCTGGTATTACCAACCCCTATGCTTTGATCGGCATCTTCCTGACTGCCTTGGTGATCACAGTCACCGTGTATGAGTTTTGGCGCGGCGCAATGGCGCGCGGCAAACGGCATGGAGAGAATTTCTACGTTGCTTTGTGGACTTTGGTCAAGCGCAACCGCCGCCGTTATGGTGGCTACATCATCCACTTGAGCATGGCGATGCTGGCTATTGGCATCATCGGTATTGAGATATTCCAAAGCGAAACCCAAGGAACTTTGAGCCAGGGTGAAACACTGACCCTCGGTGCTTATACCATGTCTTATGACTCATTGGCAGTCTTCGACGCGCCGGATGGGCGCAATGTCGCCCGCGCGGTGGTCAGTGTCAACAAGAATGGCAAGCCTGTCGGCGAGTTGTACCCACGCAGAGATTTCTTCTATGATTCACAACAGCCCATGACTATCCCGGGCGTGCGCAGTACCATCGAAGATGACTTCTATATCCTTTTAGTGGACTGGGAAGAGATCTCCATCAGTAACGCGACCTTCAAGGTCTATCACAATCCGTTGGTCAAGTGGATGTGGTTGGGCTCCTGGCTGTTCGTCTTTGGCACGTTGGTAGCTGCCTGGCCGGAGAAAGAATCCGACCCAGTTCCAGCACGCAACCGCAAACGAGTATCTGCGACTGCGAAGGCTTAACGCGTTTTGTGTTGAGCGATAGCACGATTTCTGTACGATAAAGAGATATTGAAAGATGCAAAAATCACTCATAAAAAATCATCAATCATCAGTCATCTGGATTTTGTTGCTGTTTGTCTTGTTGGCCGCGCCGGTTACGGTATTTGCCCAAGATGTTGATCCCAACGCGCCCACCGATGATGAAATCAACGCCATTGCCAAAGAGCTGTACTGCCCGGTTTGCGAGAATGTACCCTTGGATGTTTGTGGCACACAAGCCTGTGCTGACTGGCGAGAAGAGATTCGTGTGAAGCTTTCCGAAGGGTGGTCGGAAGATGAAATCAAGCAGTATTTCATGGAACGATTTGGTGCGCGTGTGTTAGCTGAGCCTCCTCCACAGGGACTCAATTGGCTGGTTTACGTTGTTCCGCCGATTGCATTCTTGGGTGGTGTATATGTTCTTTATCGCGGCGTGAAAAGTTGGCGTCAGATTGAAGCGGATGATGACGTTATTGAGCAGTCACAAGTTGAAGAAAAACCAACGGATGATTACGTTGCTCGGTTAGAGGAAGAGTTGCGTCGCAGTGAACAGTGATAATTTCGAAGGGTAGCCTACCCCTCCGCGATGGGTGGCTCTGAGAAACGCCCATCACGGAGGGGCTTCTACCCGTGAAAGTAAAAGTCAAGGTATTACTTGTTGAAACCTTGGAGTAAAAATGTCTGAAGTTGAAGAAAAAATCGTAACAGAGCATGAACCCCAAACTGGCCCAAATTGGGGCCGTATTATAGTCTGGGGAGGGTTGTTGGCACTATTAACTATTGTTGCTCTAGGTCTACAACGTACACAAGAAGGACCTGTAAGCGCAGGAAAAATCCCCCCTGCATTTGAATTGACCACTTACCAAAATGAGATCATCGCATCGGATGACCTGGCAGGAAAAGTTGTGGTGCTAAATTTTTGGGCATCTTGGTGTATCCCTTGCGAGCAAGAGGCTGATGAACTTGAAGCTGCCTGGCAATACTATAGAGATAGGGATGACGTAATCTTCCTCGGTGTGGCTTGGAGTGATATGGACATCAAAGCCAAACAGTACTTGGATGAATTTGGGATCACCTATCCTAATGGCCCCGATTTGGAGACGCGCATCTCTCAAGCTTTTCGTATCCGAGGCGTTCCAGAGACTTACATCATTGGAAAAGATGGTGTCATGTCTCACGTTCAGATCGGACCGTTTACCTCGGTCTCCCAAATCACTGCAGTGGTTGACCCCCTGCTAGGACAATAAACATACCCACCTACATGCAACATGTAACTTGCTACTAACAATTTGATACTTGAAACTTAAATTATGGACATAGGTTCAATATTTCTCATTCTAGCTTTATTCCTTCTCACTGCGCTTTTCGTTGGAAAACCGCTTTATGATCGTACTTCAACAAAGAGCACTCATATTGGGATGGAATTGTCATCTCTTCTTGCCGAGCGCGATCGAATTCTGAATGCCATCTCAGAGCTAGATTTCGATAACGCCTTAGATAAGATACCGGCAGAGGATTACCCGCTTCGACGAGAACACCTTGTTCTCCGAGGTGCCGACGTTTTGCGCCAGCTCGATGAATACCAAGGCACAGCAACTTCAGATTCCACCAGTGAACGCTTGGAAACTGCCCTAAAATCGGGTCCAGTAAAACAAGATGACGATCTTGAAACTCTCATCGCTGCCCGCCGTCGGGAACGCCAGGAAAAATCTGGGGGCTTCTGTCCACAATGTGGTGGTGCAGTCGTCCAATCGGATCGCTTCTGCCCTAAGTGCGGATATTCCCTTTCATAACGTCTATCTTGTATCAAGCCACCTAAATTATGATGCGTAAAATTATTCTATTCATTGCAATATTCCTTATAGCCCTTGCCCTCGCTTCCTGTGGTTCTCTTTCTGAAGATATCACTCCCCCTCCTGGTTCGGAGATGCCTACTGCACCTCCCACGGAACCTGCCAGTAGTGAGCAATTAGTTTTCCCTGTGCTGCCTCCTGATCCAGCGCGCGGTGCTCCTCTTTATGCGGAGAAATGCGCCCCTTGTCATGGATCAACTGGCTTGGGGGATGGTCCCGATGCGGCAGACTTACCTAATCCTGTACCCGCCATTGGCAGCATTGAACTTGCTCGAACGGCCACATCTACAGATTGGTATTTGATGGTCGCTAACGGAAATATCCAACGTTACATGCCGCCGTTCAAGAGTCTCTCGGTTCCGCAGCGCTGGGATGTGATTGCCTATGTTTTCTCATTAAGCACAACGGATGAAACACTTGCACAGGGTCAGACCGTCTTCATAGAAAATTGTGCTGCTTGTCACGGTAAGCGAGGTCAGGGAGATGGACCCGATGCTGGCGATCTTGCCTCCTCGCCAATCGACTTTACCGATCAGGCTTTTATGGGATACAAGTCGGCCATGGATCTCTACGACTCGATCTCCGGCGGTATGGGCGAGATGCATGCATTTTCAGACTTGAGTGAAGTTGATCGCTGGGCCCTGACAGATTTCCTGCGCTCATTGACCTTTGTTGCTCCCGAGGGCGCTGAATCCCCTGAGGAGGCGTCAACCCTCGAAGATGAATCTTCAGACGCGACCTCTCAGGAAGCAGAATCCGCTGAGAGTACGGATCAACCTGCCGAGGCTTCGTCCGAAACGCCTGTTGATGCTGACGATCCCGCCGCGGGCGTTGGTACGGTCTCCGTTCAAGTTGTCAGCGGTTCTGGAGGCGATCTTCCTGTTGGCGAAGATGTGATCTTGCACGGCTATGACGGTATGGAAGAAGTCTTCACTGAAACCGTTCCTTTGAATGAAAGTGGTGTGGTCTTCTTTGAGAATATCCCCATGCCCGAAGGCCGTGTATTCCTGGCAACAACGGAATACGATCAGGTGGCGTACGGTTCTAATATTGCTCAAGTCACAGAGGAAAGCACAGATGCTAACCTGAGTTTGATGGTTTTCAACTCGACCACCGATATCAGTGGTTTGACCATCGAACGCTTGCATGTCTTCTTCGACTTTGTCAACCCAGGCTCGGTTCAGGTAATCGAGCTGGTTTTACTTTCCAGTGTTACTGGTGAAACTGTCATCGCTCCTACTGATGAACAACCTGTAATTGAATTCGAACTGCCAGAGGGGGCGCTCAACCTAGAGGTGCAGGAGAATATGCAAATCCACCTGATGCCGACTGAAACCGGATTTGGTGTGGGCAGCGTGCGACCATCTGGGGAACCTTATGATATAACCTTCGCTTTTGAGATACCTTATGATAAGAAAAAGGCTGAGATTTCCCTGCCGGTTCCTTTAGATGCGGCCGCGGCGATCATCATTGCGCCTGAAGATGGGGTCAAACTGAAAAGCGATCAGCTTCAAGATGGCGGCTCACGTGATTTCCAAGGAATTCCTTATCGGACGTACAATGCCAGCAATCTCAAAGCAGGCGAAGCCCTGACTTTCACTCTTTCTGGTACACCCAAACTGCCCAAAGACCTTTCTGGTTCGGCTGGGACAGATACAACTACCAGCCTGATGATCGGCCTGGGAACTTTGGGTGTAGTTCTCATCGGAACGGGAATTTTCCTTTGGCAGCGCAACCGCCATATGGAGGATGAGTGGGAAGATGATGCAGTTGATTTTGAAGAGTCTCCAGTGATGGCGGAAACTCAAGAAGAATTGATGGATGCTATCATTGCTCTGGATGATCTGTATAAGGCTGGTGATTTGCCTGAAGAAGCATATCTCAAGCGCCGTGAAGAGTTGAAAGCACGATTGAAAGAGATCGTGGAGAGTTAGGGTGTAGGGGTGCTGGGGAGCTTGGGAGTTATGTGGATTGTGAAAAAGGTTTTTATCCCCCCGACACCCCTGCCCCTTTTGCTCCCTGCAATAAACGTATGATTACCGTTCGAAAGTTAATTAAGCGCTTTGGTCCCAAGACTGTTTTACGCGGCTTAGATTTTGAAGTTGAATCTGGTGAATTTGTGGCTTTACTTGGGCCCAATGGCGCCGGGAAAACCACGTTCTTACGAATATTAGCTTCTCTATCTCGTCCTGCAATGGGGCAAGTTCAAATAGCTGGGTTTCATTTGCCTGCGCAGGCATCGGCCGTACGCCGTCGCCTCGGGGTGGTTTCGCATCTGCCTTTGCTGTATGGCGATCTGACTGCCGAGGAGAACCTGCGTTTCTATGGGCGCATGTACGGGGTAACAAACCTGAACACTCGGATTTCGGAAGTTTTGGAAATGGTTGGTTTGGCGCCGCGCCGCAGAGATTTGGTGCGCACATTCTCCCGTGGCATGCAGCAGCGCTTGGCCATCGGTCGCGCCGTGCTGCACGACCCCGATGTGATGCTCTTCGATGAGCCCCATACCGGACTGGACCAGGATGCTTGTGTGATGTTGGATACTGTTTTGCAGGAAGTTGCCGCCCGCGGCCGCACAGTGGTGATGACATCCCATGACCTGGCTCGTGCTGCCGACCTGGCATCTCGCTTCGATGTGCTATCGCGAGGAGTGATCGTTGCATCGGTTCAGCGAGAAGATATGGAGACAACGGATAATTTGCTTGCTTACTACCGCGAAGCTGTGAGCGGAGGGAATAATGGCTGAGAATACGTCAAATTCGCTCCCTGCTAAACGCTCCCCACTGCGCGATTTCCTTCGTGCGCTCTGGGCCGTGGTTTGGAAAGATCTCTCTGCCGAATGGCGCAGCCGCGAACTACTCACAGCAATGCTGGTTTTTGCCTTGCTGGTGATCTTGATTTTTAATTTCGCCTTAGAGTTGGATGCTCGCTCCCGCTCCACAGTCACTTCCGGTGTCTTATGGGTGACCTTTGCCTTTGCGGGCACATTGGGTCTCAACCGGTCTATGGCCACCGAGAAAGACCGCGGCTGCCTGGATGGTTTGTTACTGGCACCTGTAGACCGCAGCGCAATTTACTTTGGTAAAGCCATTGGCAATTTGATCTTCATGTTTATTGTGGAATTGATCGTATTGCCGGTTTACAGTGTGCTCTATAATGTTAATCTGTTTCGGCCTGGGTTGTTGTTAGTTGTTTTGCTGGGATCGATTGGATACGTTGCTGTGGGGACACTTTTATCAACGATGGCTGTGCAGGCGCGCACGCGCGATATCCTGTTACCGATCTTGTTATTCCCCTTGGTGGTGCCAATCATGATCGCGGCCGTCAAAGCCAGTGGTGGCTTTTTGCAGGATTTGCCCTGGGTTGAAGTCAGCACCTGGATCAATTTGTTGATTGTCTACGATGTGATATTTGTAGCTGTAGCCTTTATGTTTTTTGATTTTGTGGTTGAGGAGTAAGCAGATTGAGAAACTCGATTTCTCCCAGAAACCGAGTTTCTTAGAATAAATGTAATGGGCAATAACACTCTGAACACTTGTGTCATTCTGAGCGAAGCGAAGAATCCCTTATATG
>CAYQQX010000171.1:0-9675 GCA_964419495.1 uncultured Anaerolineales bacterium | reverse complement strand
CCACCTTTCGCCATAGCCCGCAAAGCGTGCATGGCCATATCCAAGGCCATGCGATCTCCGCCTGAAGCCTGCCGCAATAAAAATTCGATTACCATAGGTTGGGGGAACTTGGGGGCTTGCCCCCAGCCGCCATTTTTCCAGTCATATGCTTGAGCTAATCGCATGGCAGCATCACCGAGAATGGATGAATTGAGCTCTTTCCCCCTGGTTGGAACATCGCTTGATTTTTTGATGTGCTCTGTGATCTTTTCTCCACTCTGAATTATTTTTTCTCGATCTTCTCTCCAAACTCGCTCGACACTGAGCAGTACATCTCGAAAGGATGGCATGCGGTAGCGTGGCTCTGGAGGAAAATATGTCCCACCATAGAAGGGTTGACCCTCGGGAGTAAGGAATACACTCATGGGCCAGCCCCCCTGACCGGTCATTGCCACAACGGCTTGCATATAAATATTGTCGATATCCGGGCGTTCCTCACGATCGACTTTGATGTTGACGAAGTGCTCATTCATCAACGCCGCTGTTTCAGGATCTTCGAAGGACTCGTGTTCCATAACATGACACCAATGACAGGCTGCGTATCCCACGCTCAAGAAAATGGGCTTATCCTCGGAGTTGGCTTTCTCCAGGGCTTCTTTACCCCAGGGGTACCAGTCGACCGGGTTTTCAGCATGTTGCAGCAAATAGGGGGAGTTTTCATTGGTTAGTCGGTTGGGCATTTGCATCCTCGATTGGAATAGTAATAAAAAGACCCGAACGATCGTTCGGGTTTTGAATATATACCTATTGGATTTGCCGTAAAGGCTCCGTCTTACATAGATTACTCCCCAAATTCAAGTTCGAAATCAACCTCATCATCCCAGCCATTTCCAACCTCAAGACTAATCTCACTGAAAAGCGTGTCTTGTGTAGCGCGCACAAAGTGGCGTTTGATCAGCTCCAGTATGGCGAGAAAGGTTACGACAACATCCAAGCGCGTGCGCTGTTCGCCAAGGATCTGGCTAAAGGAACTGCGATTACCTTTGCTGAGGGTCTTGACAATATGATCAATTTTCTTACGGATGGTCACCCGGGGGACGGATACCACAGTCCCCAACTCGGGCCGGTTATCGATCTGCGAAAACACTTCTTCCGCCAGTGCGTACAAATCTTTTATGGTGAATTCTCCGAATTCTACTTTTTCTTGCACTTTTGGGGGAGCTGCTAATCGAAGGTAAGACCGTAAACCATCCGTTTCGCGCTGCTCTAAGGTGTCGGCGATTTCTTTGAATTTTTTGTACGCCAACAGTTGTCTGGCCAATGCTTCTCCGGGATCTTCTTCGCCTTCTTCACGCACAGGGGGACGCGGCAACAGCGCTTCTGACTTGATCTGCAGCAATTTTGCCGCGATGACCAAGAAGGCAGAAACCTCCTCGGGTTCTTGTTCTTCCATATCACGAATATGTGCTAGATATTGATCAGTAACCTGGGCCAGGGCCAGCTTGGTTATATCCAACTCAGCCTGCTCAATAAGTTGTAAGAGAAGGTCAAGAGGGCCCTCGAAAACGGGGGTTACGACTTTATATTCTCCCATTTGCTGGGTAGCGAAGTCGAATTTCATGCCCGTGATTATACCTGACATTGATATCTTGTCATGCTATTCTTCACAAGGATGTCTGTACAAAAAATCAGAATGCATTACATGTAACCTTTCATTAAGATCTGCATCTAAAACTGTAAAGGAGATTAAAATTTATGAGTTCTGATTGGAAGGAAGTCTCAGCTGAGTGGAAAGGGTCCACGACATTCATAGGTAAGAATAGCGCCGGGGGCAGCGTCCAAATGGGCGAAATCGATGGCAAACCGGGCATTGGCCCCATGGAATTACTTTTGACTGGTTTAGCCGGTTGCTCTGGTTACGATATTGCAATGATTTTGGAAAAGAAACAACAACCAATGCAGGATTTGAGGATTAATGTTCGAGGAAAGCGGGTTGACACCTACCCCATGGTATTCGATCAAATCGAGGTTGAATACATATTTTGGGGTGATCTGACCGAGAAAGCTGTTGAGCAAGCCATCGAGTTATCGGAAGAAAAATATTGTTCAGCCAGCGCTATGATGGCGAAAACTGCTGAGATAAAATCAACTTACCGTATCTTATCCCCTGGAGAAGAAGCGTAAGCCAGTAACACAAAACCAAACACACATAGAGTGATGTTGTTTATTTTTGGAGAGAATTATGACAAACGAACCAATTCATGTAACCGATGATGCTTTTGAGAAGACTGTTATGCAGTCTGAATTGCCCGTTGTGGTTGATTTTTGGGCTCCCTGGTGTGGACCCTGTCGCATGGTGGCGCCGATCTTGGATAAGCTGGCCGCAGAATATGCTGGCAAGGTAGTCATCGCTAAAGTCAACACCGACAACGACCCTGAATGGGCGATGAAATTTAATGTTCAAGGAATCCCGACGATGTTATTCGTCGCTGGCGGCAAAGTTGTGCACACGCAAGTTGGTGCAATGCCTGAACCAATGCTGCGAACTACCCTTGAGCAGTTCTTGAATGTCGTCGAATCAGCGGCTGACGGCGAAATTGCCTAAACACATTTAATCGAAATAGTTCAAATAGAAGAATCACAAACATGACACACCCCGAATTTAATATTCTGGATGTGTCATGTTTTTTATCCCCATCCCCATTTCTAATGGGACAAGGCAGGGGGACATTTACGCAAAAACAGGGTTCCAGCAGCGTTTTGCGCTGCTGGAACCCTGTTTTTGCGATTAGCAGCGAGAGAGTGGTATCCATGCACTCTCTTGCTGCCCCGGCACATGATTGCCGGGAGTGATACCCTAGCGAAAATCTAGATAATTCTTAAATTGGGGTGCCCCATGTTTGTGTTGTTAAATATGATATTTACTCAGAAAGTCGCTCGATATCAGCCCCAAGCAGGCGTAGTTTTTCTTCGATACGCTCGTAGCCACGATCGATCTGGCCGACGTTGCGGATAATCGATTCTCCTTTTGCAGCTAACGCAGCCAATACCAGTGCCAACCCGGCGCGAATATCCGGGCTTTCGACCGTTTCGCCGATCAGATTTGAGGGCCCTTGAACGATACAACGGTGGGGATCACATAAAACGATTTGTGCTCCCATCCCTGATAGCTTATCTGTAAAATACATGCGGCCCTCGTACATCCAGTCATGCAGCAGAATCGAGCCTTGCGCCTGTGTGGCTACGACGATGGCAATACTCATCAGGTCAGTAGGGAATGCTGGCCAGGGCATAACATTAATTTGGGGGATGGCATGGCCGATATCGGGCTCAATGGTCAATTTTTGATCTGCAGGCACGATGATGTCTTTACCTTCAACTTGCCATTGAACCCCCATGCGGCGAAAGACCAACCGAACCATATCGAGATATTCTGGACCCGCATTTCGAATTCGGATTGATCCACCTGTGACCACCGCTGCGCCGATGAAACTGACGACTTCTAAATAATCTGGCCCGATGGTAAATTCACCGCCACCCAATTTAGGGACGCCTTCTATGTGAAGCGTATTCGACCCAATATTGGAGATGTTGCCGCCCAAACTGTTGATCAATTTGCACAACTCCTGAACGTGGGGTTCAGAAGCTGCATTGTGCAATACAGTACTGCCCGATGCAGTTGCCGCGGCCATGATCGCATTTTCTGTGGCTGTGACGCTGGCCTCATCTAAGAGGATTGCGTTTCCTGTTAATCCTTCTGAAATAAAGTGAAAGACGCGTTCAGCGCGGTCGTATTCGATTTGCGCTCCCAAGGCTTCGAGCGCCAAAATGTGCGAATCAACTCGACGGCGGCCGATCACATCTCCCCCGGGGGGCGGTAAGTGAAGTTCACCAGCGCGCGCGATCATGGGGCCAGCCAGTAAGATCGAGGCGCGAATTTTACGGCACATTTTGGGATCTAAATCCGCAGGTCGGATCTCCTTGGCATGAATGCGCCAGGTATGATCCGCAACGGTTTCGATTTTAACCCCTAGACTTAACAATAAATCGCGCATCGCCAACACATCGCGAATTTCTGGGACGTTGTGCATAATGACGGGTTCGTCTGTGAGCAGACAGGCTGCCAAGAGAGGCAAGGCGGCATTCTTGTTTCCTGAGGGGGTTACTTCACCCTTGAGCGGTTTACCACCGCGGATCTTGAAATATTCCATAAATTTCTCCGATTGCTGTCGTGTTATTTGCTCATCATCGTAATGGTTTCGCCACCAGATAATTCTAACATCTCAGCGGCGCTTTGGCGGTTGGCAACGATTTCGATCATTCCACTGCTGCCGACTAAAACTGCGCATTCGTCTGCAGGGATTTCACCGAATGTCTTTACCCAAGGCAGTTGCTTGCCATCAGAAAGTTTGAGCACAGTGTTTGATGATTGGATTATGTGCGATTGAGAATCTCCAACCCACGGCGTGAATCTCCATTCTCCATTTTCTAGTGGTGCGAGTTTTCCCAGGCTGGTGAGCAGGTTGCCGAAGTGATCTGCGTGTAAGATTTCTGCGCGGATTATGTCTGGAGACAATGCTTCAAGTTTGGGAGCAGGAAGCAACACTAAATCATGTACCGCACCTCCAAACTCAGCGCTAGAGATGCCACGTGAAGCATGCGCGGCTCCAGGTGCGAAGATATCTCTCCCGTGAAAAGTATTTCCCGGACTTGGCAGCATCAAGTTGGGATTGGCTAATTCCCAGGATTGCCAATTTTCTCCCAAGATAAAACTGAAAACCCCATTATCAGGGCCAACAAACCCATAGTCGTCTGCCCTAACGATGATGGGGCGTCTATGGGTTCCCACACCCGGATCAACAACGGTGAGAAAAATTGTTCCCCGTGGGAAATAAACCCGCGATTGCCATAAGACGAATGCAGCTCTTTGAATATCGCCGGGTGGGATTTGGTTATTGAGATCTACTATTCGAGCATGGGGATTGATCCCAGCAATGACCCCCTTCATGATGCCCACGTAGGGGTCTTGAGCTCCGAAATCAGTCAGGATTGCAATGGTTGCGTTCATCTTGGCGCAAATTATACGATGATCTGTTCCCAGGTGCACGAAGCTCGATTTCGAATTGCCTGGAGTATAATTCTCGATTATGGGATATATACTTGTAGCTATCGTGGGTTGGATTGGGGGCGGTGTGGTGAATTACCTTGGCGATGTTTTGCCTTACAAACGACGCTTGGCACGTCCGTTCTGCGCGAATTGCAGCGAGGCGCAACCCTGGTGGAATTATCTGATTTGGCCGCGTCGCTGCTCAGTTTGTGACACACGCCGATCTCTGAGGGTATGGATGGTTGAAATCATCTTTGTAGTTTCCAGCCTGTGGATGTGGAACTCTCCTCCAGAGAATCTTGGCTATTGGGTGGGGATGACCCTGCTGCTTTACTTTGGGGTGGTCATTGTCATTGATGTAGAACACCGCCTGATAATGCATCCAGTGAGTTGGGCAGGCGCAATTTTGGGGTTGGCGCTGGGAATTTGGCAGCATGAATTGAGATCGACATTGATTGGGGGTGTAGTGGGTTTTGGGTTGATGTTTGGGCTGCACTTGTTTGGAAAATTATTCGCCCGGGCAATGGCACGCATACGCGGTCAATCTATAGACGAGGTTGCCCTGGGATTTGGCGATGTTAATTTGTCTGGTGTGTTGGGGTTACTGTTAGGGTGGCCGGGGATTGTGGCGGGTTTGGTATTGGCAATTCTATTGGGTGGAGTTATAAGCCTATTTTATTTGCTGGTAATGCTCGTTCTGCGGAAATACAAAGCCTTCACAGCCATACCTTACGGACCGTTTCTAGTTGCCAGTGCGATCTTGCTGTTGTTTTTCAAAGATGCCATATGGGTCGCAATGCCGTAATTTGATGGGGGAATACGGCTTAATTGTCAAGAAATTCTAAGACTTTGGTGAATACTTCCTCTGGGGAGAGAACATTGGTATCGATATATAAATCGGCGTGCTTGCGCGCGTGACGCAGGCGGGATAGCTCGGTTTGATATTCTTTTTCGCTCCAATCGAATTTCTTGCGCTGCAATGTATTGGGGTAGGAAACTTCAAGAAAAACGAGAATGTCTGGATTGCTGATCCTTCGCCACATGTCGGGGGCATGGGAGTGCTCTTGCGCAATATGACGCGCATCATAGCCGCGAGCTTTAAGCCGCTGGACCAGCTCAGATTTTCCCGATCCACACGCCCCCACGACTCCAATCTTGAAGTTTGTGTTTGGCATAATGAAAAGAGCGTGACCCTTCGAAGGATTACGCTCCTGGTTTGTTACTCGTTTCGCTGCGCCACTGCGCTGATTTCCGGAGCGCCGCCTAAAACTGCCAGGGTATCATGAACCGATATTCGTTTATCTGGTGCTGGGTGAAAGTCTGGGCCGTCGCCTTTGCGGCGCAGCAGCACCACGCTGACATCGAAATCGCGTTCGATATCTTCGACGCTGAGTCCATTGACAATTGATTGGGATGTGACCCGTATACTGGCCAAGCACAATGCCTGGCCCTCAACGGTGATTGGTCTCGTCATATCAACACCGGCTGCCGCGGCTGCAAAGACTGGCGATGCCGTGGCAGATGTGCTAAAAGCAATAAATCCAAATTGTTCTCTCAAGGCATTGGCGAAATCGTCATCGAAAATGCGGATCACAACCTTTATGTTTGGGTTGTAGGTGCGGGCTTTCATGGCGATTTGAAGATTCAAGCCATCTTGTTGGGTACAGAGGATGATGGCGCGTGCTTTGTCGACTACAGCTGCCTTGAGCGCGGCTTCGCGCGTGCTGTCGTCTGCGATAACCGGAATCCCTAAATCCTTTACACTTTGAACCAGATCGGCCTTGGGATCTACATCGATGACGACCACATCTTGGCCCATTGAGTGCAGATGGTTGGCGACCCTAAAGCCCAAGTGTCCCATGCCTACTAAAACAACATGATGATTGAATGTTGATGCTACTGCCATCTCCCACTCCTTGCTACGCGCTCGCCGATTGAAGAAAAGAACACCAAAGTCGGCAACGCCCTGAGCCAAAATTCCAATACCAATAATCGGCATAAAAAAATAGAATATTTGTAAATACCATGTCTGGGGAAATTCTTCGAGAGAGCTAAGGAATACCAGGGTGAGGACGTGATAAGCCGCAGCTGCGAGGCTGCCGATGGGCTCATTTGATAAATCAGATAGAGATTTGTAGAGAATTCCCCCACCCATTATGGCCACAATGAAAACAACCAGCGGCCATTGAAATTCCCTAATTAGCAACCAGGTATCTCGGAGGCTGGCGCGTGCCTTTCTCCAGAGATTTGAAATCCTGGATGATCTCATCGTCCTATAGGCAGCGATACGGTCATCCTGCGGATCAAGTTTTCGCTGGCAAATTCGTCAACATCTTCGGTGGAGATCACCCTCAGGGCCACAACGCTGATATCATCCACCGGCCTTCCTTGATCCAATTTAAGGGCATGCTTTAACAAAGCGTCAGCGATGAATTGTGGAGATGGAGAATCATTGTCTAATGTGGATTGTAAGCAAGTAACATAATCCATTGAACTCCCATCTCGAGAACCAGCATGAGTGATACCATCGGTGAATACCACTACTGTCAGGCCAGCAGCCAGTTCGGCTTCTGTAATCACGGGGCGTGTGTTGCGATAAATACCAATCGGTGTGCTCTCTTCATCGAGGAGCTTGATCTCTTCATCACGAGCCAAAAGCACTGGCGAGGGGTTGTTGCGAGTCATCACCAGAGTGTTGGTCAAGAAGTCGGCGGAGAGCATATTTAGGGTGGCTGAAACTTTGCCGCCTCGTTCGGTGAACAGGGCATCTGATGCGGCGCGGGCAGCCGCGCCATCGCGTACGCCGTCTGCCAATAAAGAGATCACTTTGCGTACGACGAAGGAGGAAACCCACTTGGCACCACGGCCGGAACTCTGTCCATCGGCTATTACCACGCTGACGCCGCCATTGGGGCGTTCTACCACTTCGACTGTATCGCCGCTGGTTGACGTGGCATATTTTTTTACTTTCGAAACAGCGATTTGAACTTCCATGGTTGAATTTTACCAAAGAAGGCTGATTTATTGCGGTATTTGAGCCTATGTGTTCTCTGCTAGGATGATTACCAGTGACCAGGAAGTTGTCGTCAGGCGCTCAATACGAGGTGTGAACCCTGCGTTGGAGAAATATTCCAGGATGGAGTTGTTCCAGGGCGGGGCTTGTCCGGTAATCTCGAAAATTCCGGCAGCCGTTTTCTCCCAGAATTTCTTTCCCGTGATCCAGGCATTGGGTAAAATTACCAGCTGACCCCCGGGGACAAGAACGCGGCGGATTTCAGATAGGGAATTTTCTTCGAATATGTAATTTGTAGGAAAGGTGGTTACAACCTGATCAAAGAGAGCATTGGGATAGGGAAGTTTTTGGGCATAGGAATTTGTCAATTGATAAGATTGCCCTTTATTGAGCAGGCGATATTTTGTAAGACGTGCCATTTGGGGGCTGGCATCGGCCCCAAAAGCGGAGACCCCGCGCGAGCTCAGCGCTGATTGCAGGTGCCCCGGGCCGAATCCTAGCTCTAGGACGCGCGGTCCATCAAGATATGGGAGCGTTGTCCATACCCATTCTTTCCACTGACCTAATGAAACCACTGCAGCAACAGTGTCATAGCTCCAGGCAAATTGATGATATAGCAGACGGAAGAAAACCCGCATCAACTTGGCCAGTATTTTTTGCCACATAGCTTATTTTTTCAAGCGTGATGAGATCCAGGCCCCAAGGTACACAATCGCCGCAACGACATAAAGGCTTTTGATCCCCCAAAGTATGGAGCCGTACTCCAAGACACCCCCAGCTACTGAACCGCTGAGATTGGATGCCAGCGGCCTGCCTGTCTCACCAGCTTGTCGTAATGATTCGCTGAAAATTAACCCTGCGAAAAATATCGGCAAGGAGAGCAGCAATGTGCTGGCCAAAACTCGAATTATTGGATTCGTTCCAATGAGAATATCCAATGGGAAGAAGTATGATATTGCCAGGCTCGAGAATAAAAGAATATAGCTCAGGTTCAGGTTGATCTTTGCTCGCCACAAGACGATGATATTTGCGGCCAGCGCCATCAGTAAGACTCCAGAGATAGCCAAAGCATTGACGATCCAGGTTGTTCCAAAAATTAGTGCAAGTTCGGTGATGCTTTTGAATTCTATAAGCAGGAAAGCAGCACCCAAGAGCAGGAAATGCCATTCTGGTTTTAGCGCCTGAGGGAAGGAGCGGGAGATCATGAACATGCTGAGTACGACAATCAGAAGTATTGCCTGCCAATAGGCGTCGGGGATATTACGCGATCTCAAATAAAGATATGGCCAATCATCGGTCGTAAGGGGAAGTTCCGTAATATCTGGATCGGCTTGCCAGAGCGTCAACGCTGTATTGCTTGTATCGATCTCGGAATTGCTGGCTACGAAGGTCGTGCCTATTTCCCCAAAATAGACATAAACTTTGCCTTCGCCGAAAACTTCGGTTAATAATTGACCAAGCCGTTCGTCAATCCACGATGTTTTCGCCCCAAAGGTCAGGGCGACAATTCCATCCTCACTCAAGTGGGATTTGGCTTGCTGCAAACTCCCTAGGGTGTAAACAAATGAGTCCAAAC
>CAYQQX010000170.1:0-9831 GCA_964419495.1 uncultured Anaerolineales bacterium | reverse complement strand
GGAGCCGGTTAGTCCAGGCTTGACCGCTAAACGTTGGCGCTGCTTATCGGTATATTGATCAACAACCCATGTCTCTTCAGGTCGAGGCCCAACCAGACTCATATCCCCACGTAAGATATTCCAGAACTGAGGAATTTCATCTATGCTCCACCGGCGTAGGAAACGCCCTACGCGCGTAACCCTGGGATCGTTGGGAATTTTATAAACAGGTCCAACCAGGGGATTACCTTTGAGCACCTGCTCGACTTGATACTGTGCTTCCGATACCATGGTGCGTAACTTGAAGATACGAAATGTCTTACCGTTCTCACCGGCACGATCCTGGGTGAAGAATATCGCTCCGCGGCTGTCGAGCTTGATGGCGATCCCAGCCAACATAAGCAGGGGAGCGGAGAGGATCAGGCCAATCAGGGCGCCGATGATATCCATGGTTCGCTTGAAGAACCGCTCTAGTGGAGAGAGCCCCGGATGGAGGCGCGGCTCACGTCGAGGCGGGAAGATCAAACCCCAGGCCAGACCGAAACCCAGCGCTCCAGCACGAACGAGCAGCATCGCGGGGGTAACGAGTAGAACAGCTCGATCGTGCCGGGAAATATGCAGCATAAAGGGAAGGGCAAAACCATAAAACCCTAGCAAGTTGACCACAATCAACCACCAGCCTGCGCTCCAGAAGGGTGCAAGAAGCATACTGAACAAGAATGTAGCCAGGAAAAGGATTTGCCAGCGTAATGTTCCAGGAGTATGCGAGTCTTGAAAGGCTTTTTCAGGAAGCCAGCGCAGCATGAAGGCCTTCCAGTATCCAATTCCCCATTTGCGTTTCGCGTATGCGATCAAATCACGATCATGTTGATGGTGTACATAGGCCTCAGTCGCAAATACCATCCGATAGCCTTTGCGGGCTAGGCGAAATGATAACTCTTGATCTTCGACAGATGGTACCGCAAAGGCATCATCAAAACCGCCATTTTCAAGGAATATCCTGCGACGATAGGCTGCCGAATACGTATCGATGAAATCGATGTTTTCCAGCTTTGCCATTTTCCTATACTTGTATTCATATTCTTGCTGGACGAAACGAGGCACAAGCCCGTGTCGATGGGTGCGATAGGTGCCCTTGGCACCAACTACATTGAGTTCTTGAAATGGACATGTGAGATGATAAAGCCAGTTTGGCGATGGTACACAGTCAGAGTCGGTAAAGGCGAGAAGATCTCCTCGAGCGCGGTGAGCACCGGCATTACGAGCAGCGGCAGGGCCAGCATTCTCCTGTCGAATGACGGTGACACCTTTCTCATGCGCAATTGCCCCCGTATCATCCTCAGAGCCATCATCGACGAGAATAATTTCGTATTCAACGTCTAAATTTTGTTGCGAGAGAACACCATCCAGGCATGAGGCGATGGTGTCGGACGCGTTTTTGGCAGGAATTATCACACTAATCATCAGGGGCTCAGCACATCAAGCACGATGGCGCGCACATTTTTTGATAGAAGCATAGAAACGGCGCTCGCCAGTAAAGGTGTGACCGTTACAACCGCGTGCAGCAAAATGGCAAAAACAAGTGCCTTTTCAGCAGAAGCGCCAAAGGGAATTACGCCCTGCTGGGCGAAGAAATAGAAGGGGCCGATATTTCCGGGCATCAGGGCAGGCAAAACACCGATATAAACAAGCACCAGGACAAGGCCGCCAGCAGCCAGGGGTACCTGGAGGGCCAGGCCGCGGAAAAGGAGTAGATTGGTCGCCCACATGACAGCCCAAATTAGCGCCGTTAAGAGGATGGCCGGAAATAGTAAGGAATAATCTCGCAGCCAAAGGCTGCTTTGTACCAACTGGTCAACCAGTACTATTCCTTTGTGTACCCAAGCTCCCCTACAACGTGATAGCACAGCGCGGATCCGCTGCCAAATCCACGGGCCAAAAAAAATAATCCCACAGAGAGCTAAACTAGCGAGGGCACTTAGTGGCAGCAGCCAATGACGAACCCAGGACATATTTTCAAGGGGCAAATAAACCGCCACACCTAAACTAATTGCAGTCAAGGTGAGTAAATCCAAGAATTTTTCTATGCCAATAGCTGCCGTCACTTGAGCGATCATGGTCGGTTTTTCGGCGCTTAAATAACCGACCCGGAGAAAATCTCCACTTCGCGTAGGGGAGATAATAATGTTTAGAGCTTGCCCGAGAAAGAAGGCCTCCGTCACCCTGCCACAGGATATGTGCAGACCAAAATTTTTTATGAACAAGTACGAACGCAGGATTTTAAGAACCAATCCAAAAACAACTGTCAAAATAACAGAAAAAAACCATCCCGCATGAATTGTGTTGATACTGGTCTTCAACTGCTCCCAATCGACCCCCACGATTGAAATCAACAGAAAGGAGATGCCAACGATTGTTTTTATGATCAAAGAGATCGGCTTGGTTTCCCTGTTCATAATCTGTTAAGCTACCGCCATACCGATCTCAGAATAGCACAATGATCAAGGTGAACATCCCAAAGAATCTGATATCCCATTTGATGTCTCACAGGTAAGACAATTATATTCGTCGGCACCTAATTCGACTCGGCAAACAATTCGTTCATTTAGCTCTGCAATGATTTCTGGTGAGAAACCAGCTTCTATATCGGGGAGTAACAGATCAGGATAAACATGATCTAAAGTTGTTTGGTACCAATCGTAGTTCAAAAGTGGTTGAGCAATTACGGCCAAGTCCGTTCGTTCTTCGAGAGCGAAATGGTAATACCATAAAGTAAATGTATCCCTATCTTCCTGGGTCAAGAGTACTGCCCCCTCTGGTGCTGCGCTAAACACCTTGTCCACAAAGACCTCGGCCAGATTAGAGTCGCTTGCATCTACTGAATCGTAATGGACAGCGGCATTGATTGTAATCATCAACAAAAGTATGCCAATCCCTACAGGTACCAACCAAGCCGACCAACGCGCCTTGGAAATAATAGCAATTATCACTGCGCATCCGATTCCAAACCAGAGCGCAAATGCGAGAAAGGCGGGCAGGAGCAAGGTATAAGAATCGGAAGAATCATAGCCAATGGCAAATATCGAGTACGCCGCCAACATCCAGACTGTTAGCGGATAGAACCGTTTACCAACGGGCTGGCCGAATAGCAAGCCAAAGAATCCGATCGCCAAACCGGGCAACCCAAATTGACTTTGTAACATGCCGGCCCAAGTGCGCATGCGCGGCCAAGCATATTCCAAGCCTAGGTGGAAGACACGCTCCTGGTACATTTCACCAGAAATAAGCCACCAGAGTCCTTTCCAATTGGTGGGATTGCCCCAATTTACGGGAGATCCTGAATGAGCTCGCAGGAGAATGATCAGGTAGCTGCTCAGCCCGAGTAACAACCAGCCCAACCGCCTGGCAAGAGAACGCCATTTCACCCTTTGTAGGATCAGATGTAACAACTCAGCCAAACGGGGAATCACCCGAAAAAAGGGGGTGCGCAGGGGGCGTAGCCCCTTTTTTCGGGATAATCCGTTCCCTGGTTGAGCAGTTACGGTTTCTCCAATTATTTGCGGAAATGACCCAACCAACAAATAGAAGGGCAAAAGAAACAACACAGTCAACTGGTTGCCAATAGCCAAACCAAAAATCAACCCACCAAGACGATCTCTCCATAACTCGTTGAGTGGCCCTTCTCCCGACAGAGGCATCAGCCACAAGATCAGGGCCACGAGAAATGCATGTAGGGTATAAACCTCTGTGATCACAGCCTGGGACCACAGCAGCGGTGAGAGGCCGAATCCCAGACCAGTGATCAAGCCAGCTGTTCGGCCTATTGCCGAAGAACCAGTAAAGCTTCGAGGAACTATTTTTGTCACCAACAAGACCGTCATTAAAGCAAAAACGGCTGACATCAGATTGGTGCGAAAAGCCAACGACCGAAGTGGCAAAAATTGAAATAACCTTGCTATCAGCAAATATGTGGGATAGCCAGAAGGATGGGGAACGCCCCCCGTGGCTGCAGCTGTGATCAGATCACCGCCATCAGCGCCGCGATTTGCCCAAGTTAGCCCGGGAGCCATTGTCAGAAGGTAAATAATGCCTATGAATAGACACAGGAGCAAGATAGAAATTCGCCACCAAAGGTTATTTTGCATTCCATCATCACCAAAAAAGCGGAGCATATCACACAATGTTCCACTTTTTGTTCAAATCAATTGCTGGTCACGGTGTACCGAAAACAGATGGGAGGACAGGCTACCAGTCTCGAATGTTCCATACTGTATGAACTAAAAACAACCCAGTAAAGATCGCCCAAAGCACCTGCTCCCACGTTTCATTGGCGATGAATGTCAATCCACAACAAAACATAGTACCTGCGATGTTCAGGGGCCCTTGCCAAACAGTCGATTTCAGGGTTTCGCCCAGTTTTCTCCCTGAAAATCGAGCCTCATAGCGGGCTAAGCTGATCGTCGCTAGGATCAGGGAAAGGGAGAGAATCCAAAGTGCGTTAGCCGTCAGGTCAAACCAATCAATCATTGTTTTTCTAAACTTTCAATTGCCCATTTGTCGATTTGCTATCCGAGAATGAAAATGCTTGAGCGTACAGACCTGAGATTAAGCCCAACAACATCCAAAATAATAGCCCTGGTTTCGCGCCTAGGGCGATGGCGTCCGTCATACCAAAAAGCAAGTGGGCAAACAGTCCTCCTGCCAAGCCTAAAACGACCCCTCTGGACAAGGATCCCGAGATTCTTTGCCAAATGCGGGCCAGCATCCAGAATGCGCAGATATAAAGTGCTATGAATGCAACCATTCCCGCAATGCCCAGATCGAGACCCGCTTGCAGGAATTCATTATGAGCATGGCCTATATCCTTGGAGATTGAAGAAATCGGATAAATCACATTCACAACATGGCGGAAAGTATCCATCCCCATACCAGTAACTGAAAAATCATGAAGAGCGAAAACTGCTCGATACCAAATCTCTATACGAGGCCCAACGGTATGATTATATAAAAATGATCGCCAGGAGATGAGGGCCGAATCAAGCATCCTTTCCCAAGACATGGAGCTATTACCAATTAGAATTAATGTCGGAATGATGAGCAGTCCTGCAATAAGAAATATTCCTGATAGTAACAATCTCTCACGCCTGGCGATGGCAACCAAAAAAATCACCACCACAGTGATGAGTAAAGCTAGATAGCTGCTGCGGGATTGCGTTAAGACAAAAATTGCGAAGACAATAAGCGTGGATAACCATAGAAGCAGGCGCGGCACCCAGGCACTCCACATGGAGGAAAGGTCCTCCCTTCTTTTGATGGTTTGCAATGATACGCTCAGCGTAAACATAATGGGTAAAACCCATAACAGCGAACCGGCGATTTCATTGGGGTGCAATCCTTTTTCCGCCCCTTCAAGACCAGCAATCAGTTGGGGAAACTGTGAGGTAAGCGGGATGAATAATAGAAATTTTTCTGTTGACCAGCGGGTGCCAAGTATGCCTAATATTGCTATCCCCACCCCAATGCCAATAAAAGCCAGCAAGCTGGACCACCATCCCATAGTCGATTTGCCTTCACGAGCAATGGCGAAATAAACCCCAAACCCTAGCACCATGCCGCTAATTTTTCGCAAGCTGATGGTGATGTCGTAGGTGGCCCAGATGCTGATCAGGACCATAATTGCCATCAGCAAAATGGGAATATTTAGAGGTGTCAGTGGCAATGCAGATGGTATTTGAGAAGAGGGGTGTGATGAGCGCGATGTAAGACGAACAGCGATCATATGGATTGCCCACAGTCCTGGGACCACGAACATGGCCAAGGAGCGTTTGGGGGTAGGGAACAGTAAAAAAGGGGCAGCCAACCCTAGCCAAAGCCAGTGAAGTCGATCAAGCCAACAAATAAAGCCGACAAGTGATTTTTTCACAAGGAGGCCAACGCCTCCTTGGTAGTACCAATAACGAGCTCTACTTGTTCATCAGTCATGTCAGGAAACAATGGCAGTGTGACCTCACGTCTAGCAACCGCCTCGGTCTGGGGAATGACAAAATCAGGGAATTTTGATTGATAATAGCTAAACTTGTGGATGGGAGGATAATGGATACTAGTCTGAATTCTGGCTGTGCGCAAGTGATCCATAAAACTTTTCCTGTTCATGCTTTCAGGAAGCAGAACTGGGAAAATATGATAAGAGGATTTGCATTGCGTATCTTTAAAAGGTAATTCCAACTCACAGTCTTCGAAAGCCTGCCAATAGCGCTCAGTGATCTGTTTTCGTCTGGCGTCCTTTGTCGGCAGCTTTTCAAGTTGAACAATGCCTAGAGCTGAGCGAATCTCGTCGATACGATAATTAAATCCAAGGTCGACAACATCATAGGAATACCCCTTTCCCAGGTGACGATCCATGGTCAAAGATGTCATGCCATGGGAGCGGATGAGACGAATCTTATCTGCTATTTCGTCATTATTCGTAACGACCATCCCCCCTTCACCTGTGGCAAGGTTCTTATTGGAGAAGAAGCTAAAGCAGCCTACTTCTCCCCATGTGCCTAAGTATTTTTCTTCTAATTGCACGCCAGGTGCATGCGCCGCATCTTCGATAATGGGTAGATTGTGTTGATTTGCAATCTCCTGAATTTCACCCATGCGACAAGCGTAGCCTCCATAATGCACCACCAGCAGCGCTTTGGTGCGAGGCGTTATTTGAGCCTGAAGCTCTTTTGGAGAAATGTTAAGTTCTTCCGGACCAAGAATATCGGCAAATCGAACGCCAGCCCCGGTGTACAAGACTGCGTTCGAACTGGCTACAAACGTCAGGGATGGAAGAATAACTTCATCTCCAGGGCCAATTCCCAAAGCCACACAGGCCAAGTGCAGAGCCACGGTACAGTTCGAAACCGCGATGGCATGCTTGACCCCTAAAAAGTCAGCAAAACGAGCTTCAAACTGCTGGGTAACTTTCCCCATAGTTAGCCAGCGGCTCTTAATGATCTTCATTACGACCTGCTCTTCCTCAGGGCCATAATCCAAATCAGTTAAAGGAACACGCCATTCCATTGTAATTCATCTCCAATTTTCCAAATTACCTGACACTTTGACTGAAATTCTTTTTTTTTTGACACGGAGTTATACTGATTTTCACGGATTTTTTCTTTTATTTTTCCATATATCTGTGTTTTCTCCGTGTTCGTCCGTGGATGGTCTCCCGCTTAAGTGTTGCTATGCAAAATCGTCTTGCTAATTTACCGCAGAGTTCGCTGAGAACGCTGAGAAAAACCAGTTTATGTGACAAAACTCTGCGATCTTTGCGCTCTCTGCGGTAAATTTTGCCAACAACACCCTACGGGGGGACTACCCGTCCGTGTAAAAAAAGAAAATTGTCAGGTTGCTAGCAATTTTCGATTTATGATTATTGTATTCCCGTTGTTGGATTGTTTTTGCTGCTAGAACTCAGCTCCCATTACCATGGTAGATGCCTCACTAGGAACTCACGGTGTCTGCTTTTTCGGTGACGAAATCTGTTGCTAGGTTTTTTTGTGCTCTTGATAGTTGGAATCCCCCAAAATTGAAGACACTGTGCGCAGGTTACCCAAAAAATCAGGCATTTCTATCACAGGGACAGATGCGTGCTGACAGATTCTCAAAATTTCCCCGCGCTCTTCTTTGGGAATGTTGTGGATGGCAAAAACAATGATGCCAATATTATACTGGCTGACAAGAACGGGAATATCCTTCCGTCTGCCGATGACATCTACACCCCGAATGCGGGTACCTTGTTTATGTAAATCGTCATCTATGAATCCTACAGTGTGGAGGTTGCAATCTTTCAATTGGTGTCGGATCATCCAAGCTACAACCTGCCCAGCTTTCCCTCCGCCAACGATCAAGAGCCGCTCACGAGCAAATTTCGGCGTATCCCATTTGGATAATAAAAGGGAGGCAAAGCCAAATAGCAGGCGGCTGCGATAACGAACGATCACAAATCCAAAACCGGCGATGACAGAAGCCAAGATCAATATCCTGAAAGGAAGAATTTTGAATAATGCATTGATGCTAAGAGCTATCAATGTAGAGAAGGTCACTGGCGGAGCCAGATAAACAACATCATCTCCGGATGCCTTCGACCAGGAGATACGCTGAACTCCCATCAAATACCCGATGATGCTGAATAGCAATGCGAATCCGATTGAGAGACCGAGCATGCGCGGCCAGCCAATGTGCAAGGGACTGATCGAGCGCCAAAAAACGCTGGCAATCGCAAATGCAAGAAATGAAGCGATCGCGTCAATGGAGAACCAATTTATATAACGTCCAAATACTTTTGCAATCGGTCCCCAGAAGATCAACTCCTCGGGTGGCCTGACAGTTTCCAAGCGCGGGATCAGAACCAACAACGTCCAGAACAAAATATCCAGATCCATCCAAAAGGTGCGATTACGCACATAGATTTGATCAAGACGCAATTTTTTAGGCATGATCTGCTCAAAATAATCCTCAATCACCCGATCTGATTCGAGTAAATTTTCTTCATCTCGATACAATATCGTCGCAGGGCTGGTGATTCCAGGAGTAATCGAAAGGATTTCTTGGCGAGCATCGCTGGGCCACTCTGCTGCAATGTTCGGATCTTCCGGACGGGGGCCCACCATGCTCATCTCGCCTATCAAAACATTCCACAATTGGGGTAACTCATTTAGTTTGGTTGCTCGCAGCCATTTCCCGATCGTCGTTCTGCGGGGGTCGTCACCTGCTGTGATCTTTGGACCTTGATAGCTCTCGGGCCTCTCATACATGGTGCGAAACTTAAGGATTTTGAATGGTTTTCCGTCTTTGCCAAGACGCGGTCCCCAATAGAATACTGGGCCTGGCGAATCCCGTTTTATGGCGACAGCGATCATGCCAAAAAATGGGAGTAAACCCAGCAGGCCTAAGAACGACAATAGAATGTCGCGAATACGGTAGGCAGTGTTATGCAGCCACGGGAAGGTCGCTTCCCTTTGTTCTTTCTGATTCAAGCGGAGGGGAAATAGCAAGTTACTCAAAAGATCCTCCAGGGGTAATGGAATGAATAAATTATTTGCTAAGTTTTTTTGGTTTTGGGTGAATTGCGATCAGGTAATGACTGCTAAAAATACGAATTTTCTCGAGCAAAAAAGCCAAAGTCCAGGAAATTGGCACTAGATATCGGGCGAGGGGTGGGGCTAATGTGATTCGGTGAAAATCGAATTTGCAAGTGGGGAACAACTTCCTGATTTCGGATGGCCTGATCCCTTTTGCTTGGGGATTAGACGGGTTGAGCCAGAAGTCGTACCACAAGATCATCCCTTGTGGACGAAGCACCCGAAGCATTTCACGGACCAGGTTCGCCTTGATGCCATCATCAAGTACGGATGTGAAAACAGTGTACTGCAGGACCAGGTCGAAAGCATTATCGGAGTATGGAAGCGATTGACCATCAGCGCAGGTAAGGGCTATATGGGATAGTCGGTTGTAGGCCTGTTCAATTCGGTCAGGAAGCAAGTCCGTACCATGCAGGCAATCCGGCCGAGCACCATAAGCCAATAATTCCAGCAGCACGCCTCCCTTTCCACAACCAAGTTCGAGAATTGAATATTCCCCAAGCGGGTAAAACCCATTTTTACGCAGCAACGTCAACATATCCCGCTGACGTTGTTGAAGAGTGAACAGGTTGGCTTGGTTGAAAAGAGAGTAGATGTCGCTCCCAGAAAAACGCCGAGCCCTGTCAGCATATACAGATCGTATGCGATCCCGATCGCTATTCGTCATGGCTCAGGGTCAATCTTTGAAGAGTCAAGCATCGGCACCATGCCAATCTTGTCCCTCCATCGATGAGCA
>CAYQQX010000169.1:0-9900 GCA_964419495.1 uncultured Anaerolineales bacterium | reverse complement strand
AATTTGTCAACCAGTTTTTTCTCTTTTTATCGTGCGAAATGAGCCATGCCAAAAAATCTATAGAAATCTACAAAATACTGGTCTATCTGTGAGAGACCCCAGGTATTTTGTATAGCCTATAGGTTCGTATCCCCGTGGGGGCATCAAATTTAGACATAACTTCTCTAGATTATTCCGTGGAGGAGTTTTTGTCTATAATTCGGTTTGAACAGCGGGGGAAGTTAAAAGAGTTACCAATATAGATATAAAGAAAACAGTAGGTTCGAATCCTTCCAAGGGTACCTACTTATAGTCACAAGATTATCATCTCTCTTAGGAGAACGCCCTGATTAGCAATTGCTCTCTATTACAAGAGTATTTGCTAAGTCAAATGGCAATTTTGCTCCCACACGACAGATATCAAAATTGAAACCCCCTATCAAGTCAGATGTCTATCAAAATAATCCTAGGGTCGCATTCTTACACTGTGTCCACTTTATAGGAAGTTTATTGCTATCTACACCCCAGACAAGCATCTATCCAAGTTGGGTGATCGCCAAGTTTAGCAGCTATGGATTCCAATTCTGCCTGGCTGACTGTAGGTGTGCCGCAATGAGGGCAGCAAGCGCGCGCTGATCGGCGTAATACTTGGAGCCCTGTCACTGCTGCTCCGACTAAAGTCAGTGCACCCGGAGTGCAAGTCCGTTCACATTTGTGACAACTCACGCATCTATTAGACAAAAGCCTAAGTTCAGTTTGGTGTTCATCTTCGTACATTTGCAGAGCTTTTGTGGGGCAAATTTGGACGCAAAAGCCGCACAAGTTACATGTGGCTGAATCTGAGAGTTCTGGGAGCAATAAATTCAGACTGTCCGGAATTCTCAGAGATATCGGCGTGAAAACGGCGATCAACAAATGCCCAACCGTTTGCCAGGTAGGATATTCATTTCTTATCAGGGCACGACCCACCTCGGGCAGCCACTTCCCGGCATGTTTCTTGATAAATAGTCGTCGCACAGCGCGCCATTCCGAGTCGCTGCTTTGGGCTTCTTGCTGACACAAAAAAGCCAGAAAAGAAAGCTCCATCGCAGCGTGGTCAGGAAGTTCAGCGCCCTCAACCTCTAATCCTGCCCGTTCGTAGATTGATTTCACTGAGAAGGTCGCTGGTCCAGGAACATGTCCATTCAGGTGATTACTCTCGTAAAGCCAGATGGCGGGGTGTCCGTTTCCCAAAAAGAGAGCATTATATTCTGAGCCGCGGGTTTCCAAGGATGCAGCTTCAACTCTGGTTAATGCTTCTATCGCTCGAGCCCATTGTGCAGTGGGCTGTTTAGCTGCAACCTTCACGGCAACATCGAACAGTGGCCATTCCTGGCCCGGCAAAGCCATCCATTCGGGGAGATTGTACCCGTGTGGAGTAAGCGCCTGAGCCAGCTCAGCAAACAGCTTTGCTGACCAACTTGCTGACATTCAGGTTACCCCTTCAAAGCCGCAGCAAACTCTCGAATGATATCAATGGGGATCGGCAAAATGGTAGTGTTCTGCTCACTGGCAATTTCGACCAGTGTTTGCAGGTAGCGCAATTGCATGCTGGCTGGCGCTTCGGAAAGCTTATGGGCAGCTTCAGCCAGAGCAGCGGAGGCCTCTTTCTCACCGTTAGCGTGAATAATCTTGGCGCGTTTCTCGCGCTCGGCCTCTGCCTGGCGGGCCATGGAGCGCTGCAAACCCTCGGGTAAGAGCACATCCTTGACCTCAACGATGCCAGCCTCCACACCCCAGGGTTCTTCGGTATGCTCATCGATAATATCTCGTAGACGCTCATTGACCCGGTCGCGGTGGGAGAGTAATTCATCCAAATCAGATTGACCCAATACGCTGCGCAGTGTAGTCAGGGCGATCTGCCCCGTGGCCTTGGCGTAATCTTTTACATTTATAATTGCACATTGGGCATCTACCACCCTGAAGTAAACCACTGCGTCAACTTGTACAGTGACGTTATCTCGAGTGATGACCTCCTGTGGTTCGACAACCATGGTTTCGACGCGCATATCCACTTTAATCATGCGATCGATATATGGGAGGATGAAGTTTACCCGGGACTACGCTCACCACGCAGTTTGCCAAAGCGAAATACTAATCCCTTTTCATACTGCCAGACAATACGAACGGATGGAATGATGAGCAGTAGAGCAATAACGATGCCAATAACTATGTACATTGATGATGACATTCGAGCCTCCTTGAGCAACAGACGAATTGTTATTTCTATCTATATTTACGGTAGCGGGTTTTTTCTTCGCCACCTTGAATAATCCACCTCGTGAGACGAGTATAGATCACTGCCGCGAGAACGATGACAATGATTACTACCACACCACCAGGACCAGGTGAGGTAAAAAAATCTACAATCAACTCTCCAATAGACATATCTAATCTCCCGATTTTGACTTGAAACCAGATCCAAATTTGGCCCCAAATTTAAAGAGACGTTGGCGGGCTTTGTCCATCTCAGATTTTGCCTCCAGTGATTCCGCGGTTTCCCAGAGCGGCACGATGGGGAAAAATCTTGTGAAGACTGCGTAGAGCAGAATCATTCCAGCAAAAAGGGAGATTGTGATTGCCCATTCGATCCAGGTGGGGGTGTATGACCCTTGCACCAGTTCATATAATAAACGTGGGCGAGTTTCCGTAGGGATGATGACGACATATCGCTCCAACCACATACCGATATTCACCAGCACCGCGGCTGTCACCATCCAACCGATACTGTCTTTGCCGCGGAAGATAAATATCAAGAGAGGGATCACAAATACCAGGAGGGTCATCAGCCAAAAGATAGACGCGAACTCACCGGTAAATTTCTGCCAGAATACTTCCATCTCTTCTGGGATATTGCCATAAAAGACAGATAGATATTCTGCGATCATCATATAAATCCAACCCAGGGCGAACACAATCAGCAATTTACGCAATGAATTAAATAGACTGATGGGCAAGGCATCTTTTAAGTTATAGATCCGGCGCAAAATTGCCAGCACGATCACCACCGCTGAAGTCCCAGAAAAGATAGCACCCAATAAAAAGAACGGCCCGATGATCGTGGTGTGCCAACCGGGTTGGATGGTCATGCCAAACACCCAGGAGACCACCGTATGAACAGTGACTACCAACAATGACATAAAGATCGCCATGCCATCCAGCACGCGCTCAAGACGATGATATTGCTCTGAGCTGCCTTCCCAGCCCAAAGCCAGGATGCGGTACATCTTGCGCTGCCAGTTTGGAACATCCGTCAGCCGATCTCTGCACAGGGCGATATCTGGTAGGAGAGAAAGGTAGAAAAAAACTACGCTGGAAAACAAGTACAGCGAAACGGCGGTTAAATCCCACAGTAATGGTGATTGGAAGCGGCCATAAATGAGCATATTGAGCAATCGCTCTGGACGACCCATATCGATGATGATGCTGACCGCGCCGAAGGGTAGGCTAAAGAGTGTAATGGCCTCGGCAGCACGAGTTAGGGGTTTGCGCCACTCGGCATCAGCCAGGCGCAAAATTGCCGAGATGAAAGTCCCAGAATGGGCCAGACCGATGAAAAAAACGAAATTCGTCAGGTACACGCCCCAATACACTGGGCGGTTCATTCCAGTTACACCTAGACCGTTCACAAATTGGTATACCCAGGCGTAGATTCCCAAACCGATGAAACCCAGCAAAATGATCCACAATGTTCGGTCGTTGACCGTCACACCCCGCAGTGGGGCCATGACGACAGCTTCGTTTTCATTGGGAGGATGGAATACTCTCTCTCGACGCATAGCTTATCCTTCGTGCAGGTAAATGGTCTTGGGATGCGTGCCAGCTTCTTCGAGCAGGCGGAATGCCCGGCGACTCTGAGCAAGCTGTGAGACAGTGGAATTGGGATCATCTAGGTCCCCAAAGTAGCGTGCTTTTCCGGTACAGGTCTGCACGCAAGCAGGCACATATTCGTCAGAGCGGAATTCACGCCCCTCAGCGACAGCACGCTCACGAGCTATATGCAATCGGTGAATGCAATAGGTGCACTTCTCGACGACTCCTTTTGGGCGGATGGCCGGTCCTTCGAGATCGCCATTCCCAGAGACTCTGTCTGGATTCAAATGACGCTCCAGGCCATCCACCCATTCTGGCGCGTACCAGTTGAAATAGCGCACCCCATAAGGGCAGGCAACTGTACAAAAACGACAGCCGATGCAGCGAGCGTAATTCTGACGCACAATGCCCTCGTCGTCTTTATAGGTAGCTTCGACCGGGCACACTTTGACACAAGGTGGGTCTTCACAGTGCATGCAGGGGCGAGTTAGAAATTTCGCTTGCGCGCTGGCAATAGCACCCTCTTCCTCGGACCGCAATGGAAAAACATCGTTCCATAAGATGGAACGCCCTATGGCGGACTCCGCCGGAGAGACTACGGGAGTGTTGTTTTCCATCCGGCAGGCAATACTGCATCCCTGGCAGGCTACGCATTTATCGAGGTCGATCACCATTGACCATTTTGGCATTATTCAATCCTTATGCTTTGTAAACTTTCACACGCGTATTTGTAAAGGATGCGACCCCAGTAAATGGCTCGGTAACCGGGTTAAGAATTTCAAGGCCGTTGACGCCGCGGTCTTTTGCCCAGCGGCCAACCGCGCTGTGGCCCTGGTTGTGAGGTAGATTGACTACATCCCGGTGTAATCCTTCAACCAGTCTTAGCTTTGTTTTCAACTGCCCAAAGGGGCTCTCCACCCAAACTTCGTCTTTGTTATGTAAACCCAATTCGTGGGCCGCTTCGGGATTCATCTCTACCCAGCTATCCCAGCGCTCTCCAACAGTCATACCGCTGATTTCTTGTAGCGAAGGCATGTTAGCCGCCGCGCTGTAAGGCCCCAGGCTCATCAACGTAACAACATTGAGCACAAAGGGGTAGTTTTGCTCTTCGCCGATATACTCAACTGGTGCGTAGTGCGGTAAAAAGAGCGCATCCCCCGAAACGCCTGCTCCCAGAGCAGCTAATTCTTCTTTGCTCAAATCAGCCAACAAGCAGACTAGCTCTCGGCTGTAGAAGTCGAAACGTCCATCTTTAGGGGCGAGTTGACGGTCTCGGCCGATGATTTCACTGAGCCAGCGCGGGCTGCCGCGTCGTTGGAATCGATATCCTGGGATCAGCCATATCCCCAAGTTTTTCAGAGTTTCCCAATCCGTACCGATTTCACTCAGGCGGAATTGCAACAAATCTTCATAGCTCTCCCAGGGGAAAGCCTGTGAGACAGGTTCATCGATTTGTTTGGCGACCTTGAGCAAGAAATCTCCGGTGCTCATTGTGTCATGCAGCGGCTCAATCACTGACTGTCGCAAGGCAACGCCTGGATAACCCAGGGCTTCGATATAGTCATCTTGCCAGCGTTCCAGGAAGGTCGGTTCGGGCAGTACTAAGTCAGCATATTGGGCTGATTCGTCCATAAAACTTGCAAACGACACAATAAATGGTATCTGTTTGAAAGCCTCAATGAATTTTCCGCCGCCGGGTGCCTCATAGATTGGGTTGGCGTCATAAAGGAAGAGCACATCTAGGGGGTATCCATCCAACACACGTTCGGCAACAGCCTGGTATGCGTGACGCCCCACTGGGATTTTGGAACCAACACCATCGGCACGATCGGCTTTGCGGCCATCTTCGGCGATGGGGTCAGCAGGAAGATCGGGCCATTCTTGGCAAGGCATATAGCGCTGGGTCAACACGCCACCTGGTTTTTCGAGGCTCCCGATCAAGGCGTTGAGGCAATTGATCGCCATCGCTGCCGAAATACCCCCCAGCCCGCCGGTAAGTAAGCCGCCCTTACCGGGCAGTATGGCAACAGCAGGAGGGTTACCGGCAAATTCTCCTGCGATACGAGATATGGTGGTAGCTGGAACTCCAGTGATCTGCTCCACGCGCCGAGGATCGAAGTTCTCCAACACATAAGATTTAAAACCCAGGTGTGTCTTGCCTTCGCTATCAATGAAATCTTCGAACCCAAAAGCGTAATTGAGCACAAAATCTGAATCAAACTGGCCGGTTTTGATAATTACATTAGCAATAGCCAATGCCAGAGCGGCATCGGTGCCTGGTGCAATTGGGATCCACTCATCGGCTTTCGCGCCGGTAACACCCTGCCTGGGATCGAATACTACTACCTTTCCGCGTTCAGCGCGACCGCGACGCATATAGGACATGCCCGAAACCATGCGTTGAGGAGAGCGCCCCGCTTCCAGTATATTGGCGCCAAAGCTCAGCACATAATGCGCGTTTTCCAAATCATATGCGGGCAGATCGTAGACCCCTTGGGTCAGCAAAGTCCCGAGCTTGGCAGCTTCGATATTGAGACTGTCATGGGAGATGGTGTTAGGCGAACCAATGGCACCCATAAAGCGCTCCAGGAAAGCACGCATTTGCCCGCGCACTTCCCCGTAGAGGATTGCCGCCCTTTCGGGGTGACCAGCTGCCCGCAGGTCTATTAGTTTGTCAACAACGCTTTGGATGGCTTCGTCCCAGGTGATGGTCTCCCACTGATTATCTCCTCGCTCCCCCACACGTCGCATGGGACCAGTCAGTCGATCGGGGTTGTAGAGTAGTTCAGGAGCTGCCTGTCCCTTGGGGCAAAGAGCGCCTTGGTTGATCGGGTGCATGGGACTGCCCTCGACCTTGACCAGATTCCCATTGACAACTCTGGCCAACATTCCGCACCCACTAGGACAGAGAAGGCAGACGGTAGGGATGATTTGTTCGTCAACAGGCTGAGTATTTGATTGGCCAGAGTTTTCGTTAGCTAGTGTTTTGGCCAAAGCTTTTGCTGATCCTAAGAATGCCGCGCTCCCAGCCACCCCAGTAGATACTTTGAGAAATTCACGTCTTGAGAAGGATTGATGCTTGGCCATGTTAGTTGCCTCCACAATTCGATGTTTCAGTACTCGTCACACAACCCAGTTCTATTGGAGGCAATGGATAACTGGAGGGCAGCGGTTCGATCTCGCCAGATGCAATGCCAGTAACGAAGGTCACGATGGCTTCTAGCTGATCATCGGTGAAACGTCCATCGAAAGCGGGCATGCCGCTGCGTTCTCGGCCGCGTAAAATCGTAGATTCAACTTTCGATTCTTGGACCCCAGAAAGGGTGATAGCGTTCCCAAACAATCCTTCGCCAAAGGAGCCATGGCAGCCCGCGCAGGCAATGTCATAAAGTTCGGCGCCATCCTCTACCCCCTGAGCGACGAGCACATTGCCTAGATCAGGCACCAGGTCCGGTTCCCCTTGGGCAGACCACAATATCCCGCGCAGCGTGCGTGGTCCACCGCCGCCAGGATTGACATGGCAGACAGCACATGATTCGTCCGTGCGTTCAGCATATTCAGGCAGCGCGTGTGCCGGACTTTCACCCAATAAAATACCGGTGACGAAGAAGATCACTACGCCAATCAATACGAGAGCAAAGATCTGTAGGGATCGTAGAAAGCGAGAATTCATAAGGTTGAAAAGGAAATCCGTATTGCATCCAACAAGCTAACTGAACATACAAACGGAATTAGAGGTTCAGTTTTGGAGTTGGTGGTGCAGGGTCACCAACTCCATAACGTCGGGTTATCTATTCCCCAAGAGTTTGGATATAAGCAACTACATCAACCAGGTCTTGCCAACTCCAGCCCAGGTTCAAACCGATGGGCATGTGCTCGGCAGGTTGACCGTTTGCAGCTTTGTGGAGAGTTTCCCAGGGGTTGCCCTGGGCTAATCCGCCTAGATATTCAGGATCAGCATCATCACCGAAATTGATACCCTGGCCGTCTTCGCCATGGCAGCGGGCACAGCCAGATTCGTAGAGACCTTGTCCATTGGCCGCGTCGCCATTGATGGTTTTATCATCGTTGATGTACTGTGTCATATCGATGGCATTGTTCTGCAAGAACGCAACCATCATTTCAGTTGCCGCTTCATCAAAGTAAGCAGAGAAGTCGTGATCAGCATTAGCCGAGCCATCCAGCCAGGCTGCGATTTCCTCAGCGGACATCCCAGCAGCGCCAATTACACCCACAAATCCTGTAAAGTGGGAACCTGAGCTATATGCACCTTCAGCACCGCGGTAATCCCAACCATGGCATTCCTTGCAACGCCAGGTGCTATCGCCATCGCGCTCGTTGGTGGATTGGGTAGCCCAAAGAGGTTGATCGCCTTCGGGCGCATCCATCCCCAGAGCTTTCCAGAACTTATCATAAAGATGGCCGCCCTGAGAAGCCAGATCAGCATTTGGCAGGGATTGGGAAAACGCCAACACTGAAGTTTGTTCCTCTAGCGTCCAGCCGATATCGAGGGCGACAGACATATCAGGTTCGCCGGGCTGGCCAAAACGCATCTTATGCACGAACTCCCATGGGTTGCCATTGGCAATTCCGGATATGTAGTCAACATCATTGACCAGTTTTCCAAAATTGATCGCGGTACCTTCTGGACCATGGCATTCTGCGCAGGTATCTTGATACAAGGTATCACCTGCGTCTGCATCGCCACCGATGGCCATCTTATCGCCATCAATCAGCTCAGCATAATCGATAATTTCCTCGGTGATAAAGAGGGCAATATCTGTTAGAGCCTGTTCGTCCATCACTGCTGAGAAATCATGGTCTGGGTTAGTAGCTCCTTGCAGAGCCGCCAGTACTTCATTGGCATCGCCCCCGGCAAATTGGATCACACCCACGAAGCCAGTCATGTGCGAACCAGAGCCGTAGGCGCCATCAACGCCCTTATAATCCCAACCATGGCATTCCTTACAACGCCAGGTTGTACTACCGCTGCGTGTATTGGAATCCTGTGTAGCCCAAAGGGCTTGATCTTCTTCGGGAGCATCAAGACCCAGCGGTGACCACCATTTGTCATACAACAAACCACCGCGCAACGAGTCGCCAAAGAGTTCAACGGCAGGCTCTTCTGCAGGAGCTTCTTCCTCAGCTGGAGCCGCTTCTTCTGCAGGGGCAGCTTCTTCGGCCGGCGCTGCTTCTTCAGCAGGAGCGGCAGGAGCTTCTTCCGCTGGTGCTGCGCAAGCGGCTAGCCCCAAAAGCAGGAGGCCCAGCAGAATTACAAAAATAGATAGAAATCGTTTAGTCATATCTCCTCCGATACACAAAATGAGAATTGAATTGCGGATATGTGCCACATAAAAAATGTGGTTTTAACCTTGTTCTCACTTTAACATAGGGGCGCGTAACAATGATGTTCTAAATAGTTCCAGGTCTGTACAGTATTGTCGCAATTACGTCCTCATTGATGGGAAACGCGCTTCCTCATGTATAATAAGACAGACCAGATCGAAATAGATCAATATCTTGGAGTGCAATGGTGAGTATTCAGAAAAATAACTTGCTGCGAAGGGTCAACAGCATCCGTTTCACAATCCCGTTCATTTTGTTCTTGATAGTGACATCGTATGAGGTATGGGAGCATTGGTTACTCGAAGGGAAAATAGGGTACGATCTTCACCTGACATCAGAAGTATTGTTTTTCGGTATCCTTGGCCCCTCAGCTGTTTTTGTTGTCCTTTCTTACGTCACAAATCTATTGAAAAATCAGTTAGCAATTTCGTCAAAGCTTGAAGAATTAAACCGAAATCAGGAATCGATCATCGCCGAGCGCACAAATGCTCTTGAACTTCGCAACGTTGAGTTAGCACAGGCTAATATTGAGCTCCAAGAGCTGGATCAACTCAAATCGGATTTTGTTTCTTTGGTCAGCCACGAACTGCGGGGACCTCTGACTACCTTGAACGGAGGGCTGGAAGTCGCCCTGCAATATGCGGAAAAACTTCCCCAGGAATCCCGCCACATCTTAGGAGGTGTGCAAAAATAAGATCCCATTTTTGAAATGGTCTGGAAGAA
>CAYQQX010000168.1:0-9913 GCA_964419495.1 uncultured Anaerolineales bacterium | reverse complement strand
GCCTCGCAATGACACAAAATCGTGATCTACTGAATTTAGCTATTTCGTTCTTTTCTTCACCAAGCCTGAAGTATAATCCATAAAGAAATTATCGTGGAGACTTTTGGATCAATAACACCCCAGGAGCTGCTTATGGAGAATGACACTAATCTCCCCACCGACCCCCGAGATCAAAAACGATACTATTTTCACGAGACACGCACCCGCAAGGCAACGGTTGCGATGCTAAGTGCGTTTGCCTTTTTTGTGATGAAAATCGAATCTCATGGTACGGAAAACCTTCCATCCGAAGGTGCTGTGGTTCTTGCCAGCAACCATGTGACCAATTTTGATATATTCCCCATGCAGTTAGGCATTTCTCGTCCAATTTTCTTCATGGCCAAAGAGGAATTAATGCGCAATCCAATCATGGAATATGTGTTGCGCAAAGGTGGTGTTTTTCCGGTCTACCGGGGCTCAAAAGATGAATGGGCTAAACGGCATGCGGAAAAGGTGCTCGAACACGGTCGGGTTTTAGGATTATTCCCTGAGGGAACTCGCAGCAAAGGGCGCGGCCTGCGCACAGCAAAAACAGGGACAGCAAGATTTGCCCTGAAAGCCAATTGCCCAATTGTCCCAATGGCCATTAGCGAATCTCATCGGGTATTTAAGGAATTTCCTAAACGTACGACAGTCAATGTGACATTAGGGGAACCCATCTATCCCCAACCCAATGAAGGTGCCTTGGCTTTGACCGATAGGTTGATGTTTGCCATTGCAGATATGCTGCCTCCTGAGTTGCGAGGCGTTTACGGAGAGAAACCACCTGGGTACAGTGTCTAGGCCATGTTAACATCTGATAATTTCTCTCTCGAAATAATTCATATACAATTGGTTTCGCTGTCCTTCAAATTTCTTAAATGTCAACACTACCTAGGTATTTAGGTTTTCTTTGACCGCTTTTAGAAAACTCACAAATAAAGGATGGGGGCGCGTTGGACGGGACAAGAATTCCGGATGGAATTGCGTCCCCAACATAAAGGGGTGATCTTTCATTTCAGCGATCTCGACTAAACGATTATCGGGGGAAAGGCCCGAAAACTCCATGCCCGCTTCCTGCAATTTTTCACGATACATGTTCTTGAACTCAAATCGGTGACGGTGACGCTCATCAATACTGTCATTATTATAAGCTTCTGCAGCCCGAGACCCGGATTGAAGCTGGCAGGGATACAAGCCCAAACGCATCGTTCCGCCCATATCGGTAAGGTCGCGTTGGTCAGGCATCAGGTCGATCACCGGGTGAGGAGTGGAGGGGTCAAATTCGGTCGAATTGGCTTCATCGTCTTTGAGCACATGACGAGCGAGCTCAATCACCATTACCTGCATTCCCAAACATAAACCCAGATAGGGAATTTTTTTCTCGCGGGCATAACGCGCGGCGTGGATTTTGCCCTCGATGCCGCGTTCACCGAACCCTCCGGGGACAATGATGCCATCGGCTTCTTCAAGCAACTCAACCCCCCGTCCTTTCTCCAAATCTGAAGAATGTATCCACAGGATTTCATCCTCCAACCCCAGTGATAATGCAGCATGACGTGTAGCCTCTCGTACGCTCATATAGGCATCATGCAATTCAACATATTTCCCTACAAAGGCAATTTTTGCTTTGGGTTTTTGGCGGTACATCTCCTTGACTAACTTCTCCCAAGGTTTCCAATTGGGCTTTTTGCGTGGCTTCAACCCCAGGCGCTCCAATATAATGTCTCCTAACTGCGTCTTTTCGACCAGCAAGGGAATTTCATAGAGCAGTGTCGAAGTCACCATAGGGATCACGGCGCGAGTTTCAACATCACAGAAAAGGGCAATCTTATCGCATAATTCCTGACCCATTTCGTAGTCAGAGCGGGCTATGATCACATCTGGTGAAATACCAATGGAGCGCAGCTCGCGCACAGAGTGCTGGGTAGGTTTAGTTTTCAACTCACCAGTAGCACCAATATGAGGCACCCATGTTACATGGATATAAAGGCTGTTCCCTGGGCCAACGTCAGCGCGCATTTGACGCAGCGCTTCAAGGAAGGGTAATCCCTCAATATCACCCACAGTACCGCCAACCTCGACCAAAACGATCTCAGCCTCTGTGGTTTTTGCGACCATCCGGATGCGGCGTTTGATCTCATTGGTAATGTGTGGAATTACCTGAATAGTGCCGCCCAAATAATCTCCACGGCGCTCTTTCGATATCACCTCCGCATACACCTGACCGGTGGTCACATTGCAAACTTTGTTCAAGCTGATATCTACAAAGCGCTCATAATGACCTAGATCCAGATCTGTTTCGGCGCCATCATCGAGGACATAGACTTCGCCATGCTGATATGGGCTCATCGTTCCAGGATCAACATTGATATAAGGGTCCAGCTTCTGTATCGAAACTTTAAAGCCACGCTCCTTGAGCAAACGGCCAATTGCAGCGGCTGTGACCCCTTTACCTACAGAACTGACAACACCACCTGTCAAGAAAATATATTTTGTATCCATTAATTTCTCCATTAACAGATGCGGGGAGGGCCGTTTCCGGCAGCCCTCCCCGATGACTGTCTCTCGAATTTCAGGTTATTACAACCATTTTCTTATCCAACAACACGCACTAAGTCCTTCGCTGCTCGGCGCATTTCTAAAAATACAAGACCTAATTTTGCCTCTTCCCGGGCCAGGGCAGTCAGGACGGCTTCATCCCCAACAGCGGCTAAAAGCACGTAACCCTGGTCTCCATGAATATAAACTTGGTCAAGCGAACCTCGATTCAACTCACTGGCAATCCGCTCCCCCAGGCTCAACATTGCGGCTGACATTGCGGAAACCCGGTCTTCTTCAACTTCAGCAGGCAAGGCAGAGGCCATAATCAAGCCATCGACAGAAACTACTGCTGAGGCTTCAATTTCAGGAGAAGCGGCCTGCATTTCTCGCAAACGATCAACCATAAGTTCAGTGCGTGACTTGGTCATTACAAATTTCCGTCTCGTTTTCTTCCCAATGGGTAATTTTTCAAAGTCTACCATATAAATTCGGCAAGTGCCAGTTGACCCCCTAAAGCGTCCATGTTAGACTGAGAGATTGCTATGCGTCATCGATTTTTAAGCATTTTGGGTGTTTTAATGATGTTTTTTGGGAGTTTTCTCTTGGCCAAAGCCCAAGAGGAAGATGATGCGCCCCAAGCAGGCCTCAGCGCGCCTCAAGCCGGTGAAGCGCTCCAAGGAAAAGTTGTCATATCCGGAACGACAATCGCCGAAGGTTTCGAAGAATGGAATTTGAGCTTCGCCTATGCCGAAGACACAACAGGCACATGGTTCCAAATTGATGAAGGGATGGGGCCTGTCGAAGAAGGTGTAATTACACAGTGGAATACTACTCAGATTACCGATGGCAGTTATCATTTACGGCTGATTATTGAGCTGAACGATGGGGAGAATCTTGTTTTCGTGGTCCCTAACCTGCGTGTGCGCAACTATTCCCCTATTGAGACCAGTACTCCCACCTTGACTCCAACAAAAGATCCAGCCAGCGCATCTGCCACTCCTACCCCAACCCTGACGCCTGTTCCGCCAACTCCAACGTCTTTGCCTACTAACCCGGTTGAGATTTCGGATAACGATTTCACCAACGCCCTATCGCGTGGGGGAATCGCTGCCCTGGTGCTATTCTTGATCCTGGGGCTGTATACGTCTATTCGCAGAACACTTCGATAAAAGTGATTAGAGAGATAAATCAATCTCGATAATTGGAACGTATTTAAATGAAATTGTTCAAAAAACTCAAAGAGATCTCAGGCCCTTCCGAGGCAAATGATACATATTTAATCGTTGGCTTAGGCAACCCGGGCAAGGAGCACCGCAACAACCGTCACAACATTGGCTTTATGCTGGTCGATAAAATGGCCGATCGACTGGGAGTAAGCTTCTCACGCGTACAACACAAAGCGCTGATCACCGATGGGCGACATCAGGGCAGCAAGATCATCTTAGTAAAACCCCAAACATACATGAATCTATCCGGGCAGTCGGTCAGTTCATTGGTAAGGTTCTATAAAATAACCCAAACAAACATTCTGATCGCCTTCGATGATGTTGATCTGCCTTTTCAGACGATCCGCATGAAGCCTTCAGGAGGCTCTTCGGGCCAGAAAGGGATGAAATCGATCATTCAGCAGTTAGGTACCGAGGAATTTCCTCGCTTACGTTTGGGCGTTGGAAGGCCTCCGGGGCGTATGAGCACCCCAAGTTATGTATTACAGAATTTCTCCAAAGTTGATGCAGATGATTTGGAAATTTTCTTAGAACGAGCTGCAGACGCAGCCTTCTTATTTGTCACCGAGGGAATTGAGCCAGCAATGACTCGTTATAATCGCAGTGATCAGTGATCAGTGGTCAGTGGTCAGTGGTCAGTGGTCAGAAAGGATTATAGATTGGGTGTTCGCATATTGATTTCAGTTTACTAATTACTGTTTACTGAATACCAATTACTGATACAAATATGCTCTCTAGTATTCTCAATACCATCCAGGAAATACCTGCCTTTCAGGAACTTACAGAGGCTATTAAGGCGCGTTCGCTGCTCCCCAATCTGATCCTTCCACGGGCGACGCGTTTGCCGCTTCTATCAGCGCTGCATCAAAAACTGCAAGTTCCCATATTGTTCCTGACTCATCGCACAGATCATGCGTTAACCTTATCGGATGAAATATCGCTTTGGGCACCTGAGATATATCAGCTGCCATTCCCAGAACCTAACCCCTTATTCTATGAGAACGCGCCCTGGGGCGCAAATACCCGTAGGGACCGGTTGATCGTTCTTACTACTCTGTCTGCATCCCAGATTCCAGGCGTCAAAGCACCATCTGCAGCTCACCAATCACCAATCATCATTGCCCCAGCCAGAGCTGTGATGACGCGCACATTACCACGTCGCGACTTCATCAAAGCCACACAAAAGTTAAAAATTGGAGATATTTTCAGCTTAGATGAATTAGCGCGTCACTGGTTTAGTATGGGGTATGAAAGTGTCAACACTGTCACGATGCCCAGCCAGTTTGCCCGGCGGGGTGGCATCCTCGATATTTGGCCGCCTGCAGATTCATTCCCTTCACGCTTAGAGTTTTTTGGCGATGAAATCGATACGCTGCGCCGCTTCGACCCTACAACCCAACGCACGACTGGGCAGCATGAATTTCTTCTCGTGACACCAGCAAGAGAATATATAAAACCTTTAGGGTCTCTGGAGATCCTAAAGGTTTCGGATGAAAATCTCTCCGAATTCCACATCCCCCAAATCTATCCCCACGCGGGCCGGATCTTTGATTACCTGCCACCTAATGCGCTGGTGGTTGTTGACGACAAAGAGGCTTTCGAAGAAACCGTTAATTCGGTCGAAGAACAGGCTTTCTCACTGAGAAAGGATTATTTGGAGGAGGGAATCCTTGATGATGATTACCCCATTCCCTATTTGACTAGCGATCAAATTGAAGACTCTCTTCCTCCTGGCAGGGTTCTGTTCCTCGGGCCATCTACTGCTCCCGAGGGATCACCCCCTCCCCTGGCAAAACATTTTGCACCAAATCCTCGCTTTGGCGGACGCTTGAAGCCTCTCATGGAAGGATTAGCGGCTGCTTCCATCCAAGGTGAAACGGGGATCGTGGTATCACGCCAGGCTGGTCGTTTGGATGAGTTGTGGGAAGAAAATTACCATCCAACAACTGGCTTGACGCAGGAGCCAACATTCATCAAGGGATCCCTGACTGAAGGATGGGCATTCACACCCAAAGAGGGAGAAAAACTCAATTTATTTACCGATGGCGAAATATTCGGCTGGCAACCTCCCAAACCGCGCCGCCGCTTTCGTCCAGTCGCTGAAGCTCCTGAAGCAGAATATGCAGATTTGCAATCGGGAGATTGGGTTGTGCATGTGGATCATGGTGTGGGCAAATTCATTGGGTTGGTGCAGCGTGCCATCGAAGGGGCTGAACGCGAATACTTGTGCGTGGAGTACGCCGACCGTGACCGGCTCTTCGTTCCAGTACAGCAAGCCGACCGCCTGACTCGCTTCATCGGCCCAGACGGACGCCCCCCTGCACCGACACGCTTGGGTGGACCTCAGTGGACAACGATTAAGAGCCGCGTCAAAGAAGCCGTTGAAGATATGGCCGAAGACCTTCTCGAACTGTACGCCAAACGGCAGTTGGTAACGGGTTATGCTTTCAAGGAAGATACTCCCTGGCAGCGCGAACTGGAAGCCAGCTTCCCATATATTGAGACCGATGATCAATTGCGAGTTTTAACCGATGTCAAGTCGGACATGGAGACATCACGCCCGATGGACCGGCTGATCTGTGGGGACGTAGGTTTTGGTAAAACTGAGATCGCCTTACGCGCGGCCTTCAAAGCAGTGATGGACGGCAAACAGGTGGGCTTGCTGGTACCTACTACTGTGCTGGCACAGCAACACTTTCATACCTTCCGAGAACGCCTGGCAGCCTTCCCGGCTGAAGTCGAGATGCTCTCGCGCTTCCGCAGTCCCCAGGAGCAGAGCAACATTCTATTCCGCTTATCGCAGGGAGCTATCGATATTGTCATCGGTACGCATCGGTTGATCTCAGGTGATGTCGAGTTCAAAGACTTGGGGCTGCTGATTATAGATGAAGAACAACGCTTCGGTGTAACACACAAAGAGACTATCAAGCAACTGCGCACTGAGGTGGACGTACTCACGCTGACGGCTACTCCCATCCCACGCACCCTTTACCTGGCGATGACCGGCCTGCGAGATATCTCTACATTAGATACACCTCCTGAAGAAAGGCTGCCGATTATTACGCATGTTGGGCCTTATTCAACGCAACTGATCCGTCGTGCTATCCTAAGAGAACTAGAACGGGGAGGACAGGTTTTCTTCGTTCATAATCGCGTGCAAACGATTGGTGCAATGAGGAATCAATTGGCCAAACTGGTTCCCGAGGCACGCATCGCTGTGGCTCATGGGCAAATGGTAGAAAATCAACTGGCCGAACGCATGAATGATTTCACAGATGCCAAAGTCGATGTTTTGCTGGCCACTTCCATCATCGAGTCCGGGTTGGATATTCCCAACGCCAATACTTTGATTGTTGATCGGGCGGATACTTTTGGGTTGGCTCAGCTTTACCAATTGCGCGGTCGTGTTGGCCGCGGAGCACAGCGCGCCTATGCCTATTTCTTCAAACACAAGCAACACGTGCCCACCCCTGAAGGTCGCCAACGCTTGGAGACCATCGCTGAGAATGTACAATTGGGCTCCGGCTTCAATATCGCTATGCGGGATCTAGAAATTCGCGGTGCAGGGGATATTTTGGGAACCAGGCAACATGGGCACATCGCTTCGGTCGGGTTTCATCTTTATACTCGACTGTTAGCCGAGGCGGTCAAGAGCAAACGTGAGAATCGCGGCCTGCCATTAGACACTAACGACCTGATGCTGCGTGCACACCGGCCTCTGGTCAGCGTGGATTTACCTTTAGACACAACCATCCCCAGCCATTATGTCCCCGATTTGGAAATGCGTTTGAACTTATACCGCAGAATTGCTGACGCACAAGAGCTCAAAGAAGTAGACTCTCTAAGCGAAGAATTTCAGGATCGCTTTGGGCCGCTACCACTCCCGGTGCAAAACTTACTCTCACAATTAAAGATTAAAATATTGGCTATCGCAGCCGGTGTCAAAAACATTGGCCATGAATATGGGCAAATTGTACTTCGCTTCCCTGAGGGGGTAGAACCACCCCAAATCGCACGCGCCAGGCAAGAGGTTCGTATTGGCAAATCCGCTCTTTGGGTCGCGACTGACACTCAAATAGAAGATCAGGCCACATTATTGATCAATCTCCTCGAAGAAATTATTTCATCTCAAGAAAAATAGCTGAGCTCTCCCCACGAAAAGCCCAAACTCTTTGACATAAAATCGCTTGGAAGGTATAATCGTCGGTCGGCTTTTGTAACAAAGAAATCGTAAGGAGAGTGGTATTATGGTTGAAAAACCCAATAGCATTGAGGAACTTAACCCCAAAGATAAGCTTAGCGGCACGGTGGTTAAGACAATGCTGGCAGGCGTTGTTGTGGATATCGGCCTGGAAGTTCCTGGCGTTGTTCACATTTCTCGAATACAAAAAAATCCTGTCAACCGAGCTGAAGATGTCGTCGAGATCGGTCAGGAAGTTGATGTGTGGGTACGTCAGGTTTTCACCGAGCGCAAGCGCATCGAACTGACCATGATCGAGCCATTGGGGTTGGAATGGCGTGAGATCCGCAAAGGGATGGTCGCAGACGGCAAGATCACACGTTTGGAAAAGTACGGTGCTTTCGTTGATATCGGCGCTGAAAGACCTGGTCTGGTTCACATCAGTGAATTAGCCCATGGTTTCATTGACGCCCCCTCGGATGTCGTGGAAGAAGGCGATGAGGTTGAGGTGCAAGTTCTCAGCGTAAACCGACGACGCAAGCAAATTAAGCTAAGCATGAAAGCTCTGCAAGATCCTCCACAGAAAGCTGCCAAGAAGATTGAGCAAATCATTGAAAATGAAGAGCCGGAAGAAGCGGTCCCCACCGCAATGGAAGCCGCCCTTCGACAGGCAATGGAGCGATCTCAGAACGGTGAAAGCAAGACAGCAGACAAGAAAGAGAAAAAATCATCTTCGATCAATAACGAGTTAGAAGATATCTTTTCCCGCACACTGAAACAAGACAAGTAGAACCGCAAGCGGTTTATCTACAGCTCTCCTCTGTGCGAATAAAACCCCGCTAATTAGCGGGGTTTTTGTGTGAATTTACCGCAGAGACACAGAGTTGGCGGAGATTTTATTTGGGGAGAATAGATTTAGGCTCAATAAATGGATCAAATAAAAGGTAAATCGACGACTTCGGCTTCAACATCCCCAATAATAACTTGCCTACCCGCCTGATTATAGGGGCGTTTTATCACCGCCAAGGCAATTTTACCAAAGCGAGGTGATGAAGCCACCGAGGTCACCTGACCCGCAGGTTTATCATCAGCTCGACTTTTCTCTCCCGCATTAACATGCGCATCCAAACGCAAGCCGACTAGGCTGCGAGTGATCTTATCAAAGTTGACTTGCCGGGCAATTACCTCTTGCCCTGTGTAACAGCCTTTGCTTTGTGAAATTGCAGAATCGAGTAGCCCTACTTCTAATGGCGTAAAATCTTCGGTCAATTCGCCGTGTGCGCCAGGGATTCCCGCTTCTATGCGCAATACCTGGTAAGTATCTGCGTCAATTTGAATGGCTCCAGCATTTGCCAGTGCAGATTCGATTTTTTCATGGGCAGAATTTGGATAGAGAAAAAGGTATCCAACTCCATCAATACCATTCTGGCCGATGATTCTCCATGAAACATTTGCAACATCAATAGTAGACTCTTCACCAAAATCAGGGATATTCACTTCTAAGGTTCTTAGAACTTCCTTTGCCCGAGGCCCATCAACAATAACTTGGGCATAATCCTGGCTGAGATCAGTCAAGCTGACATCATCGTTGAAGAATATCCGTTTTCGCAAAAAATCAGCTGTAAGATTCCCGCGCTCTGGAAGTGTTATTACGCCAATTTCATCACCTTCATTTATCAGTATAAAGACATCCACAATGCGCGCGGCAGGCGTTGTCAGAACACTTTGCAAAACGCCAGGTGGGGTTAATTGATGGATATCGTTGGTGGTTTGACGCTGTAAAAATTCAACTCGATCTCCACCGCTGAGCAATTAGATTCATAATAGATGAAACGTGAAACTTTTGAATTCAGCGAGGTCACTATGTGATGACGACTAATGATCCTCAACTAACCCTTTCTGGGGAAAATTCAGCCACAACGAAACATATTTTGATCGAGCTCCG
>CAYQQX010000167.1:0-9971 GCA_964419495.1 uncultured Anaerolineales bacterium | reverse complement strand
CTTTGTTGCCGGATATTGTCTCTCTATTCATTTGGTAAGGTGCGAAAAACAGGCTTAATGAAAGTATTGATAATTGGATTGTTGAGAATGATCATATCGCCCTAATGTGATCAGGAGAGAATAAGGATGTAAAGTATGTGTAAAATTGTTATTTAGAATTGGCGTAGATCATTCGTCCATTTTTTCTAGGTTGACGATATCTTCAGACGTTACTACGCTCAAGTGCGTAGCGGCATAGGCAATGATTTCCTCGTACGCTTCCCAAATAGCGTCTTGGTTTGCCCCGGTGCGGGGGCGTGATGCGTCGGGGGCATCCAGGTCGAAGGGCGGGGAGAGTGGCTGAGTTTTATCTTTATCTGCCCAATAGATGAAGGTGAATGGTGTCCCACCGCGGCGGTAATAGTTGTTTTCGTGTATCAGTACAGTGATAAAGGGCGGACGTTCTCCTTCCCACTCTGCCAGTTGGGTTTGAAGGTGGGTTGTGGGGTTGTAAAGGTCGGCGATGGGTGTGTCGAGCATATTCCACCAGAAGGCGCTGCTCTCGGGTTTGTCGGGACTGGGCCAGCGAGTGATGCTGAAGTCGCTGGGGCGAATGAGCAGACCATCCCGCCATTCAAAAGGCTGCTCAGGGTCGGTGCCGCTCTCGTGATAGGTGACTGTCATCTGCGCGCCGAGTTCTGCAAAGATGGGCAACCCTTGGGAGCGGTAGCGCTCATTGGGTAGGCTGACCACCACCGGGGGTTGTCCGAAGGTATCTGCTACGAAACTGTACCCACCAGGTTCTTCGTATATCAGATCCCCGGATGCCATATCCAAACGATAGGTCTCGTATTCTCGCAGCGTTTCAGCAAGCGCGGCATCATCTAAATCGCCCAGACGGTCGTCAAATCCAGAATAGACCGGGTGCGGCGGGCGGATATGATAGCTGATGGTCATGCCGCTCTCCCGTAGACGATCAATCACATCGGGACGCTGCTGGGAATACAGGTGCACCATCGGCGCGGTGAGGTAGAAGTCGCCGCGCACATTGTATTTCTCAAATATTGAAATTAGCCGCAGCAGGGTGTCGGCGCTTTCATTGGGATGCAAAATGTCGTGGGTGTTGATCGCAAAGGTGATATACGCGGCAGGGGTGATCGTTTCTAGCGCAGTTATTTCCGTTATGAGCAAAGGAGTTTCTAAGGAAACATCGGGCCCTATGGTCGAGTTGAAAATAGAACATGCGACCCCGGATAAAATGAGCGTAATCAAAAGGATGAAGGATTTGTTTGACATTGATTTTTATTAGGAAACCAGGAATCCACGAATTTTTTCTTGCGTTCCTGGCTTCCTTATAGAAGTTTAGAGATACTCTTCGCTTCTTGTTGCATTGCCTGCCAGGCTATCTCCACATCTTTTTGGGTGGTTCTCCAGTTTGTGATCGACACCCGAATGGCTGGCGTTTCTTTGTACATTGTCGGCGTAAGGAACACATCGCCTTTTTCTTGCAGGCTTCTCAAATATTCTTTGACTGTTCCCATCGAGATGTTATCTTTCTCATTTGCGAAGGTGAAGCAAACACCGTTCAAGTGCACTGGAGACAATAATTTAAAAACATCGGAAGCGACAATTTGATCTCCTAACCAACTCGCCAGTTGACAATGCCGCTCAACGATTTCTGCATACCCCTGTTTGCCGTAAGCCATCAAAGTGAACCAGCTTGGCAAAGCGCGTAGACGGCGAGAATTTTCCGGTGTCAGGTGTACAAAGTTGCTACTGCTGATTTCATCCCCGAGGTAAACAGCGGTATTTTGAAAAACTTCTGCCTGTAATTGTTGATGGCGAGTAAATTGCATGGCGGCATCGTAGGGCACATTGAGCCATTTGTGGGCGTCGATGGTGATCGAATCAGCAAACTCGATGCCCTGCACCAAAGCAGCATATTTTGGTGAACAGGCGGCAAAACCACCAAAGGCGGCATCCACGTGCAGCCAGAATTTGTAACGTTCCTTTAGCTTGGCGATGGCGAGGAGATTGTCAAAGTCTACGGTGTTGACAGTCCCGGCGTTGGCGACCACGATGCTGGGTTGCCCGTTCTGGCATTTGAGTTGATCTTCCAAAATTGCTACATCTACTGCTTCACGCTCTGGTAGGCTAGCCACTTCGGTGACTGTTTCGCGTCCCATCCCCAACATCGACAAGGCTTTGTAAATGCTGGAATGTGGCGTTCCGCTGAAGACATTGATTGAACCAATTCCTGTAAATCCCTTTTCGGCGATATTGATGCCCAATTGGTGACCCAGCCACTGACGCCCTATTGCAAGCCCAACGAAATTCGCCATGGTTGCGCCGGTGACGAAAGATCCACTGAAGTCCACGGGCAGTCCGAATAACTCGCGTAGCAGCGCGATGGTTTCTAACTCAATTTGCGGGGCGATGGATTCATCTGATCCTGCATTGTTTTGATCGTAAAGACCCACCAGCCAATCCCCCGCCAAGGACGCAGGAGTAACGCCGCCAGTCACGAATCCGAAATAGCGCGGCCCGGCACTGCCGCTCATCCAGGGTGCAAAGCGTTCATGGAATAATTCCAAAACTCGATGGGCGCCAACGCCTTCATCAGGGATATTTTCTGGCTCGATTTTAGGTGGTAAGACCGTGCCTGCAGGCATCGTGTCCAGTGCTGACAAAAAGCGATTCGCTTCGGCAATGACATCGTTCAACAACGTATCGATCCGCCTGAGATCGTTTGATAAAGTTTCGTGCATTTGTATTCTCCTGAAAATCCGGATTCAGTGTTTATTGTCAGATGATCATGCCGGAGTTGGTAGTATCCTGAATGACGTCTTGTTCATCAAGGAGCTTCATCCAGTGTTGCAAACTTGGGGCCGACAAATCTGATCAATGTGCCAGCAGCATGCGAATAATCACGGCGAGAGAAGGACTAACTGTACGCTGTACGCGCCGATTTGAATGGCTGGTACAGACAGTGAATACATTTGGATCTCAGAGCTATCATCGCTGACTTGTTGTAGCGTGATCGAGGAAAAAGTACCTTCTGGAGATACTGCCCACGAGGTAGGCTGCTCGGTAGGGTTGGCAACTAAAATTGCTATATTGCCAGATTGATTTTGTCCGCATAAAAACCACAAAAAGTCATTATCTTCACTAGTTACCTCCAGCATCTGCCGGTGGGCGACCGTCTGACTCCACAGCGAAAATGCATGTGCAATGGGTTTTGGATTCCCATCGGCATAAAACAAGCCATAAAAAGTTGGCATCGAACTAGAAGTATCATTACCGCGGAAAAAAGTAGAAACATCGACACCATTTTCCTGTAAGGCTATCCAGGCAGCAGTTATGATGGATGCGCCCTTTGCGCCTACGCGGAAATTAGGGTCGTCCCCTCTTTCGAGTTTAAAGTCAGTATTCCATTCGGTGACGTGACTCTCTGCGTCGGTAAAGCCGTGGATGTCAAGCAGTTCTCGATAATATATGGCGTTTTCCGCGTAGGAGTTGGGGTCATTGGAATAAATATGCCAGGATAAGAAATCCAAAGGCACAGCATTATCTCTCAAGTAATCTAGGAATAATTGAATGAATTGCTGACCCTCAGGAGTGCCAAAAGCTGTCCCAGCCAATCCTGGTCCACCGATCAGTAGTCCAGGAAATTCCGTCTTTAAGGCAGCGGCAGTATGAGCGAACAACTCGAAGAATACCAAAGGGGAACTATTCCAAAATTGTGGATGATTGGGCTCATTCCAGATCTCCACATATCGCAGAGGTACACCATGTTGCTGAGCCAGATCCCGATAGTGACGCACGATTTCAACTGCCGCGCGCGCCCAATTATCGGGGTTCGTAGGGGCACGTGGGTCCGCTTTGGGAAAATTTCCACCGCTTTCCCACGAGTCACCCAGGCGTAGATAAGGTTCGAAGCCATTGGAGACAATCGATTCGAATACAATGTCGCTTATTTTGAAATCGTAGGATGCAGGATCAGTCGGGTCGGCGCTCTGATCTGGAAACAGCGTTGCCATATCCAGGGGTCCGTAGAAATCGTGCGTTCGGATCATATTTACACCGATATCCCAATATGCCTGGGTAAGATCGGCATTGCCATCCTCGCCCGCGGGGAGAGGCCCGTCGTTGACGCCCAATAAGGGCTGTATCTTGTTGCCATCGGGACTGACTTCCACATGGATAATCACCTCTGGCTCTGGTGGAGATGGCATGAGAGGGAGAGAAGCTCCTATAGTTTGCTGGCTACTGTCAGTTGTAGTATCAGCGCAGTCTTCAGGACAGTTTTTAGAAGTCTCAGGACCATCGCACGTTCCATCGCCACATCGTTGGTTGCGTAATGTCGGTGGCAATAAATTCGTTGATGTTACTTGGCTGACTTCCGTGTTGATGGATGGTGCTCCGCCATTGCTCAGATCAAAACCTAAGCCAGCTAAACAGAGAAGCGCTATAAAGCTGGAAAAAAGTTTCATGACATCCTCCGGACTGTTTTCTAGAAGACAAAATTAAACAAGAAAGTTGTGCTCCTAATCATTGGCTCACGCCAGGATTGACCTTGTACACGATCAAAAACCCTGAAGAGGTTGCTGTCACCGATGGATCACAGATAATCTTGCCGGAGCGGGTGGTATCCTGGATGACGCCTTGCTTGAGTAAGGCGAAATTCAATCCATCCTGGCTCTCAAAAACTGAGATGCCCTGGGAACAGTTATACATACGGATGCTGCCATCAGGCATGACAATGGAGCCGGGCACCGACCCATTTTCAACACGCACACCTTCATCGGCAACGAAATCCAGGCCATCGGTACTACTGGCGCTGAAAATATCTCCGCCGTTGAGATACATGCGGTAACTGCCGTCGGGGAGCTGGATCACGTCAGGGTCATAGATTTCATCCATCCATATTCGCACCCCTTCCTCAAGGGTGAAGTTTATGCCATCATCGGAGATGGCGCTGTATATGGGGTGTGAGAGCTGGCGTACAGCGATATCGTAGAAGTACATACGAATACGGCCATCGGGAAGCTCAAAGGCGTCTGGGTCGACGGGGACGATACGCCCTAATCCGGTGAAGTTAGCATTACCGATTATCTCCCAGGTTTGGCCGTCATCAGTGCTGCGAGCGATGCCGATTTTCTCCTTGCCAGGGCCGGTCATATCGGTGAAATCGACCCAATAAGCCCACAGTGTGCCGTTAGCGGTGCGCATTACGTCGGGAACAGATGCCTTGTTGGCTAACAGGATGCCATCGCTCCAGTTCAACCCATCCGATGATGTGGCGTAGAAGGTCTGGTCTACAAAGGGATCGTGCCCACCCTCTTCGGTGGGTTGCCCAGGTTCACCCCCCTCTTGAGGAGGTTGGAAAAGCTCGCCAAGACATTCACGCAGCATTGGTTCCTCGTCTTGGGTCGGCGGACGCTTGAACGAGGTGATTTCATCAAAGGCTTCTTTCCCCCAGGCATCCTTCAGGCAGTTTTCATGATCGGCGGTCATATTCTCGAAGGGATTAAATTCGGGAACATGCTGATCTTCAGGAGCAGTATCACCCTCTGGGGGAGTCGGGGTGTCCGTATGCGCATCGCCGCGCGTGTAGATTGTGGTGATACATTGCAAGTCCAAAAACTCGGGGGTATCCCTGCCGACATCATAGGAAACGATCATCGTGTCGCCGTAGACTTGCACCCAGGGCCTTTGGGCGTTGAAAAATTCAGCGTTGGTTTGAGTGACCTCGATGGTCTCTTTTAGGTTCCAGGCGGTGTCATAGATATCCACGTAAATATCGCCGCGCCCATGCCCACCCTTATGGTAGGCGATATAGATTAGGCTATCGTGGAAAACACCGCCCATAGACCATTGGGCGTCCTCCTGTAAATCGATCGTTTCGATGTAATTCCAATCGCTGTCGTAAAGCAAGGCTACTAGATTGTTCTTGATGAAATTGTCGGCAGTGACATAAGCATACATGTCTTCGTAAAACACCAACGTGCCGCCATTAATGTTGGGATGTTGGCCCAGGTAAAAGTCATTCACATAGTTGAGGTCGCTGTCATAGATAAACATATGAGTGAACTGTTCCTGGTTGGGATCTGCCGGCTGCACATTACCACGTTGGGATTCTTCGAAGTTGGGGTCGTACAATCCGCTGGCAAACACCAGGCCGTTGTACACGCGCACCATTTGATCGTTGGCAAAATGTTTTTCGGGAAGGGTGATGGTTACCTCGGAAACAACCTTGAAATCACTGTCTAGTTTTTTCAAGCGCCAACCTTCTGGCGCGCCGTTGAGCAGGTAGTAGAACTCGCCATCGAAATCGATGGAAAAATCCCCACCCGAGGTTGAAATGAGCTCTGGATCGCTGGCAAAACTGAAATCAGGATTCATCAGGCGCTGAACATCGCCGTTGTAGCGCATCTCGTCGCTGTCGGCCTTTCGGAAAGAACCACCGAAGAAATAATCATAGCCAACCCCATCCGGACGCTGGAAGATCCGGCAGAAGGCACCCATGTCATATTCTTCACCCGCGGGCATGGTGCTGAAGATAGACTCCTTGTATTGCCAGGAAGATCCGGGTGAGGTTTGATTGTTGACCTGGGATAAATATTCTTCTGCATCCAATGGATCAGCAGAATCCTTATAGTACATGGCCATACCAGGGTCGACCTCTGAGGTGGTCTGTTCCCCCGATGGCGAATCTACACTCAGGGCTGGGGTTGTGCCAACCTGCATGTTGACTGCAAAGCCGGGGCTGGCGACCATGTATCCTGTCCCTAGCCCGAGGCTGTCCGCAGAGATTACCGTTGTGAAATCAGAATCGCTCAACGGCTGGAGTAAATTATCATGAACTGCGAGCCGGATCACAGTTGTGCCCTGCTGATCGATATGTGCGTAAGTCCAATATTTACCCGAAGCCTGGTCTAAATGTCCAGCAGGGACTCCGCCAATGCTTGTTGTCAACATGCCCTGGGGTAAGGATGGCTCCTGAACGTATTCTCCACGCAGCTCTTGAGACACCCAGACCGAGGTTGATGGCCCGTGGGAAATGTAGAGCACATATTGGTTTCCATCGAAGAAGATATCGGGGTCAGAAAAGGATCTGAACTGCGATGAAGGGTCCAGAGTCAGCGAGGCGCGTTGGCCATCGTCAAGTTCGAACTCGGCGCCGTCACTGCCCGCTACTTCTGTGGCGGAACCGATCTCGCGCACGCAGCTATCTTCGTCGGATGAGCAGCCGGCCGGGTCCATGCCCAGCTGGCCGTATAGGAAGAACATCACCAGGTTTCCTTCCTTGTCGATGAACAGAGATGGATCGACGTAACCGCCCTGGAGTCCAGGGATCTGAACCTGCGTTGGGGATTCGATTGTATCGCTATCCAAATGGTAACGCACCAGTTGACCGGGCGTGTAAATGTAGAGTGTATCACCGCGGCGGATCACATCAGGCACAGAGCCGCTGAATGGCTCCCAGCCGGGGATCAGGTTCCAATTAAGCCCATCGGAACTCTGCGCCAGATATACCATGTGTGACTGTGGATTGTGGCAGTCGGTTCCACTCGAAGTATCACAGGCGTGGAAGGCCATCAGATAGGGTTCGGTGACAGATGAGCTACTGAGTTGCTCTCTGTTGGAGAATGCGAGTGAAAGGACGGTTATACAGGCGATAAGAAGTATGCGTTTCATGAGATCAATTCCTCCTACTATCCCCACATTTAGGGGTGTAGACTTCCGAAGTTTTCGAGAGATTCCTGAAATTCAAGATGTTTTTCATAAACTTCGGAAGTCTTCTAGTTTTCATGCTTAGAAGTTCAGCTTCTCGAAGAAGCTGAACTTCTTAAAACTGTTCTAGGGCAGTGACCCAATGGCGTAGATGTCCACCTCAGCGGTGGTCAGGTAACCGATGTAAATGCGGCTGCGATGAGGGTCGAAGGCAAAGTTCGGTAAATTCAAGGTGCTGCCGGGGATAACCATGCTGTGATGAAGTATACCAACTTTATCTGAAATGCATTCAGAAGTGGTTCAGGTGATGTAAAGAGATTGTAAGAATACTCCTGATAAGGGTTGGGATGGTAGTTTCGTGTTGTTCGTCTGAGTTTTCTTTATGGCCAATCCTCGATACGGCTGGGGATTTCACCGGCATCTTTCCAGGCTTCCGCGGTTTCTGCGATGGTGGCCCAGCGTACAAAAGGATATGCCGAAAGCTGCTCGACCAAAGCTTCGATTTCAGTAAGCCCCTCGCCCGATGTGGGCGTTAGTAAGGTCGCCGGCTGCACCATAATGCTGATACTCAACACCGAAGGATACGCCTCATCCCCCGCAGCGATGACCTCAACCAGCGCTTCGATGTCAGCCAAGCTGTCGTTGGTCCCACTGCCGACGGCGATCAGGCTGCCCTGTGGATCGTGTGTTGTGTAGTCGGTTGCGCTGGCGGGCCGCCAGAGACCGATAGATTGATCGTCATTACCGGGCTTATGCCCACCAGTTCCCAAGAGACCGGAGATGCCCCATAAGGCTTCAGCCTGCCAGGTAGAGCCGTCGCTGGCGGTCAGCGGTTGGAAGAGCCCGTCAATTTCAGCTACGAGCAGACCGGAAACGACATCAGTGGGGTGCCCGCCGAGTTCGATGATCCTGGCTGCGGCTTCGGCGCGATCTTCCATAGCGTGGGTGTGCACATCCCACTCTACACCCAGCGCTTCAGTAGTCTGGATGATTTCTCCGGTGCGGGGTTCGTTGCGCAGCCAGTCGATATCCGCGCCCACTGACCAACGCATCCCTGTTGCAGTAGCACTCTCCAAGAAATTGATTAGAGCATCGGGATCAGGCCAGGTCTGGCGTTTGTTTTCGATGTGGATGGTGCCTGAGACATAGAGCAGCGTGTCCTGGTCAGTCTGCAATGTTGATGATGTCCCGGACTCAGCTTGTTCTCCAGTTATGAATTCTAAGATCGTTGGGGCATTTACGGGTGTGACGCGATCTCTGATAGATGCAACATATACCACCGCGGATTCGTACAACGACCAAATCTCTTCTTGCTCCTCCTCAGAGAGTAAATATGCTTTGTAGCTGGTGTCCCAGGATGGTTTGCGTCCATGCCCCAGATAAACCGTCGTCCAGGCTGACGATTCTGCGAAGAAATCGTTATCGTGCATCTTGATGCCCACAAAGTAGGGCGCGTGTCCATTGGAAGTTTCAGTGGCTTCAGTTAGGGCATCCTCGATGACAACCCCCACATCCTTACCGACGTGCTCGAAGAGTTTCAAATCGACATGCTCCGGCTTCAGGTACAAACCGTTGCGCGTCTCGCCCAAGTTGACCGCGCGGCCATGGATCAGCGTGAATGCTGCGCCTAGATCCTCGAAAACCCCATAAACAGAAGCAGATAGTTTTACATCGGGCAATGCACTAGCAACATAAGGGCTGTATCCCAGATAATCAGCTAATCCTTGGTATCCGCCCGAGTTTGAAGTGGGTTCCCCGCTGGCCAGATTTAGGCTATGGGTCTCGTATTCCATGATGAGCTCATATTGCTCTTCAGGTGTCATCTGAGACAAATTTCGCCAGTCATAATTTTGGTAATAGGGTTTGGGCGGGCGAATGTGGTACGAGACAGCCACAACAGGCGAGGTTTTAAGCCTCTCCAGGAGATCGGGTGCCTGGTCTTGATATATATCTACCATGGTAGTTGTCAGGTAGATGTCAACCGGGATCTGGTATTCCTCGTGAAGGGTGATTATTTTATCCAGCGTGGCAATGCTTTGCTCTGGGTAGGCAAAATCCTGCGTATTGATGGAGAAGGTGATGTAATCTTGTGATTCGGAATCTTGTTCACTTTCAGTCGCGGTGGAATTCGCTTTGGGAGCATCTCCCAACGAACGTGGTACAGAAAGGGTGGCGAACAATATAAAAATTGAGAGAAGCGTAAATGACTCTACTGCAGTAACTCAGGCAAAACAGAAGCGTTGAGCAACAAAAAA
>CAYQQX010000166.1:0-10088 GCA_964419495.1 uncultured Anaerolineales bacterium | reverse complement strand
TAAACTTTTGCTGTTTTGAGGAGGGTCTAGCACCCTTTTTGCAGTAGAGTCTTTATAGTAACGGTAACAATTTATTTGCGAATGGATTTGAGGAGGCAGCTCTATGAAGGTGAAACTATATCCCTTGTACATAATTGTCATTATGCTATTGCTGGTGAGTCTTGCTTGTCAGGCGATACTGGGTGGCGAAACCAAAGAAGACGCATCTGAAATGGAATCGATCCCAGAACAAATTGAGACGGCTGAAGAAGAGAAACTCGAAGAGCCAGCTTCGTTAGATGAAAAGCCTCAAACCGAGGAGCCTGATCAGAGTGATCAATCGGAACCTGAAGTCGAAGAGCAGCCAAATGCGAATGAAATTCGTCAATGGGCTAGCACAGCGACAGCCAGCTCGCAATATGATGCTAACAACTGGGCAGCAACTCAGGCGACGGGCCAACCCGATACCCTAATAGATTACTGCGGCACAATGGCTTCAGCTTGGGCTTCATATGATGGTTACTCCATAGAGTGGATTGAGTTGAGTTATGAGCAGGCAGTTATCCCTGAAGAGATTAATATTATTCAAACATCTGCCCCTAATCAAGTTGTCAAGGTTGAGATGATTGACACAGAAGGCTTCTATAAAATTGTTTATACAGGCATCCCTGAAAAAATTATCGAAGGCTGCCCCTATGTCTTGACAGTTTCTCCAAGTGTGGATTATGCGATAAGTGGTGTCAAGATTACCATTGACCAGAGTGTGCTCGAGTATCCATGGAATGAGATAGATGCCGTAGAGTTGGTTGGATCCCCTTCTGGTGAAGAGTCCTTAGCCCCTCCATCTGCGACAAGAAATATCGAGGGTGTTTTATGGCGCTCGGGTGGTGAAAGAGGCTCCGAGGAAGGGCAAATGGGTGGCCTGGGCGGCATGGATATTGGTCCTGATGGGCGTCTCTATGTGGCTGATGATACCTTTGGCGTGCGGGTATACAATGTTGATGGGGGAGCCCTGGTGAGAACTATCAACAATGATGATATGTGGCAGCCGACGGATGTACAGCTTACTCCCGACGGTACGATTTATGTTGCCGACTGGGGTGCCAATAAAGTGTTTGTATTTTCTTCAATGGGGGAACTGATTTCCCAATTTGGGGAGGCCGGCAATGGCCCGGGTCAGTTCGGTACCTTCGGCCCGGACTCCTTGGCTATTGGTGGAGATGGAAATATTTATGTGTTAGACGAGAATGAAACCGATACAGGGGAGAGCTACACCCGCATCCAAATATTCAGTAGTGAGGGTACTTATCTGCGCCAATTCCCCATAGATTTTGAAGATCCTAGCATCGAAGATATGGATTTTGGTCCTGATGGAAATCTCTATCTTGTGGATTGGTTTGGTGATGTGCTTCTGAAATATGCTCCAGATGGAACCTTCCTAGGCAAGGTTGGCGAAGAAGCACTCTATTTTGCCAGCCCTCAAGATGTTGCCATCGATAAAGCGGGAAATTTCTATGTTGCCATTTGGTCACCTGAAGGTGTGATCAAACTTGATCCCGAAGGTAACATAGTCGATCAATTCGGCGCCGATGTTGAAGATGGTGAGAAGCCCTGGATGGAGGGCATGTTCTATTCGGTTTCAGGGGTGGCCGTAGTCCCAGATGGATTGCGTATCTTCGTCAGTGATTGGTCGGGCTATTACGCCTATGTCACTGCGTTTGAGTTTAAGTAACATTGGAATTGATTGGACGCGGATTTGTCAGACAAGCCTATTATGATCTGTGTCCAATCGTTTTTTTGCCCAAATTCCGGTCCATTCCGGAAGTCTCATCCAATTATTGGTAAGAATTTTTTCTGCTAGTTCAGCACCGAAAAAGAACTCGGTTTTCGCAACCGCATCATCGATGCTGTCAAATTGGTAATCAGTTCTGATTTCTGTTCTCTCGAACCCCCATTTGAATTCAAGTCTATTGTAATACTCAGCCAGTCCCGCATGGGGAGGTGCTGGTTTGAGACTGCCGGTGCCTAAGGTTTCGATGATGATCAGGTGACCATTTGATTTGGCAGTTCGGCTCATTTCGTGGATTACACTATCGACTCTTTTTTGCCACTCATCTTCGAACCAGCTTTGAAAATGGCCCAAGGCCCAGCCAGCGATAGCGATATCCGCCCACTGATCTTGAATGGGAAGTGCGCACATATCCCCCTGCAATAAATTCCAATCATTGGGAACACTGTCGCGCTGTTTGATCTGCTCTAAAAGCATGGCTTCATGCAGATCGATAGCAATAATTTGAGGCGCAATATCGTGCAGCATCAATGGGATGCGGCCGGTACCTGACCCCAGGTCAAGGACGTGTTTGTGCTTGAAATATGCAATCCTCTCAAGCTCCCGTAATAGATTCCCGTTTACGTCCTCGGCAGTTATCAGTTTGTGGTAGTCACCAGCCCGAGTTTCGTAAATCGACCTGAAATGATCCATCTGAGTTTATTTGATCTGAAATGAGATATTCTCAACCAGCAGCTCATCAGCATAAACACGGATGATATATTGCCCCTTTTCAAACTCGCCTAATCGAATGCTTTCTTGTCCGGCAGTCACAGTAAAGGTCTCATCAAACACAATTTCGCCATTGCTTTTAGCGCCGAAGATGCACAAACGCAGTTGAGTATCTTGTTCGCTGCTCAACGAGAGTGACAACGATGCGGGCCCGTCGAAAACACGACCTGGTTGCTCGGCGTCATCTTCAACTAACGATCCATCCAGGTTGACCAACTGCAATTCTGAGAAGATGAGGGTGAAGGCCTGGTGATCGGCTTCCGTTTGATCACCGCAGAGTTGGGAAGGTTGAAAAGTATCACATGCAGAAACAAAGGTTCCAAAAATTAGCATGAACAACGCAATGCGCAAAAAATTCATTTAAACTCTCCTGAATAATTTACATTCATTAGATCACAGATTCCCAATTATGGATGTCATTGCGAACGGAGTGAAGCAATCTCCACCCTTTAGAGGGGGATTGCTTAGGCACGAAACGCCTCGCAATAACACAAAATCGTGATCTACTGAAATTGATAATCTTATATCAGTACAACTTGACTCAGCTTAAAGTTCGACACAGATTATCGCTAGTATAGAGAGTTTCGCAAAGTTGTCAATAAAAAAAATCACCGGGAATCAGCCGGTGACTTTCGAGTTGATCGTAAGTTTTTAGGTTTTACTCTTCCTTGGCCTGGTACAAACCTATTGAATTCCCTGTGGGGTCATTGAATATGGCAAACCAGCCCATTCCGGGGATTTCAGTTTTAGGCACAGTCATTTTGCCGCCATTTGCTTCAATCTTGGCCAAAGTAGCCTCGATATCGTCGGTACCAATGTGGGCGAGGGTTGTACCGGCTTCATTCGTTTCGCTGACTGGGTTGAGGCCACCGCCAACATCATCACCAGAATTGAACATGGCGTAGTTCATATCGGGTATTTGCTGGACTTCCCAGCCAAAGACATCGCTGAAAAATTTTCCCGCGGCTTGGCGATCGTTGGCTGAAAACTCAACGTGAACAATAGGGTGCTTAGACATCTTTATTTCTCCTTGCTATGGCTAAAATAGGACGAACCAAATATAGCACGGATGTTCTAAATTGTAAAGAGGATAATATTAGTCCTAAATGAGAAAAGCGAGGGCACTTGAAATGCCCTCGCTAATTATCAGCTAAAGAAAGCATAGTTATGCCCGTTGAACGACCTCTACAACTTCGGGGAGATCGATGCCCAAATCCTTAAGTTTTTCAACAGTTGGAATGCCATTTTCGTTCCAGCCGCGTCGCTTGTAGACGGCGTCGGTCATTTCGGCGTATTGTTCGTAACGATATTTGCGAAGTGCTGCGATCTTTTCTTCTGTGGACATAGCTGCAGGATCAAGCTCCAGGAACTGTATGATCTGTTCGTCATAGCGTTCCTGGCGAGATTCGTATTCATCGGCAGTAACAGGTCCCATGGCGCGATAAGGAACAGTGTCGTGCTCGCGAGTGCCAAAGCCCTGGCGCAGGTTGAACACTCGCTGGAAGTTGTAAACTCGTTCCGATTGTGCAATCAGATCATCGCCGGTGATTTTCTTACCCGTGAGACCCTCGTATAGCCAGGTGTAATTTTCAACGTGTTCGGGCACTTTGTGCGGCTCATCGGTGTCAGCATTGTTTTCAGGCAAGATATCGTTCCAAGGCAGCTTGCAGAGACCGTGGAGCGAGAACCATGTGCGCCACATGGGGAAGTAGTGCAGGGCTTCAGCCTTATCTTCCCAAGTGGGAAGCTGTTTGTTGACCTGGTCCATAAATATCAGCCAAGCTTCATCATGCTGCCCGCCTTTCAAGGCCAAGCCATATCCGCCTTGCTGGGCGATAGATTCTTTGGTCATATATTCAGAGATCTCGAGCCCTTTGGTTTCCATGGCAATGTCATTGAGGAAGTCAGCATCGCCACCGAATTCCTCGGCGAAATACTGTTTCATATAGCGGGAGCCCTGTCCAACGATGACGCCAAAGCCTTCGCCACGCGCCATCTGGTGGAGCAGTTCCAAAGCAGAATTTGCATTCCCCCAAGAAAGATCTACGCCACCTGTCTTCTCCGCATCGAGAATGCCATATTGCCAGCACTCCATGACAAAGGCCACACAGTTGGCAAACGAAATCGTATCAACACCGTAAGTGTCGCAGTAGAAATTCATTTCAATGACAGCAAGCGGGTCGAAGACGCCGATGTTTGATCCCAATCCGGCAACATTTTCATATTCGGGACCATCGACTAACACACTTTGGCCTTTATAGGGTCCGGTTTGAAGAGGGAACCCGTCGACACCGTGGGAGCATGAAAGTGTGCAACCAGCCCAACAGGAGTCATTGATACCTTGAGTAAATTTCTCGTGCCAAGTGGATGAATCGATTTGCCCGCTCTCAGGGTGCGCCCCGTATCTGAAATTGTGCACTGGCAGCAGGTCAAAGTGATCCATGATCTCGACCAGGTGAGCCGTACCCACTTTTCGCATCTGGTTTTGCTTGTCGTCCAGTTGAGCAATCTCTTTGTTGATGCGTTTTCCGGCTTGACGGATCATGAATTTGTCCACCGGGTTGTTAACATCGCCAGATAGCCCGTTGAATTTGACAACAATGGCTTTTAAGCCTTTATCACGGAATACTCTTCCTGTGCCCCCGCGTCCAGCTTGCTTGATGCGCATTTCTTTGCGGCGCACATCGTACCAGCTGAAGTTCAGGCAAGCGTAATTGATATGTTCAGCGGCCTGACCAGCTGTAACTGTAGATACTCCATATTGGCCTCGTTTGCCATCGCCGTACATCTGCGCTAATTCATTGGCCAGTAAATGAGAATCGATATCTTCGAGGGGTGCGGTTTCGATGGAAATATGACCAGTGTCACCGTCGATGACGATGATAAGCTCACCAAAAACATCCTCCGGCGCTTTGCCATGGATCTCGATGGCATCGAAACCCGAGAATTTCAAATAAGGACCGAAGTAGCCACCAACGTTACTGTCAATGACGCTTTTTGTCAGCGGCGAGATTGTCACAACTGTTGATTTCCCCAATCCAGGGTAAGCGGTAGTTCCACCAATGGGCCCGTTGGCGATCACCAGATCATTTGTGGGATCGTCCCATTTGGTATTGTCAGTGATCGATTGCCATAATAACCAAAGAGCGAATCCGCGTCCCCCTGTGAAAATGTCTTTCATTTGATCGGTGACGGGTTTTTCTTCGATTGAGTAATCCGAAAGGTTGATATAAAGGGTTCGGTTGGCATATCCCTGTTCTACGGGTCGGAGTTCGTAGTCGTATGCTTTTTTGCTGTTGTGGGCTGCCTTCATTTCCTTTATTGGTTTGGTCAACGTAACCATGAACTATTCTCCTTGATTTGGGAAATTATAGAAGATGAGTCTTGTGATCTTGATAATTTGCTGCTGTGAATTTTCAGTGAAACCAATTAATTATGAAATGTTTCGGGTAATTTTTCAACTGACGATCTTCCCTATTCGTATAGCGCGGATAACATCACTGCTTATTTGCTCTTCTCTGATGTCAATGCAGATAGTGTGTTCAGCATACCATTCAATTTCTCGCTTGCGTCCAGTATTTCTCTCGAGATGGCGTTTAGTTGTTGATCTGAAAATTCCTGGCGTTCATTTGTGAGCATATCCGAGAAACCAATTATTGCACTCAGAGGGTTTCGCAAGTCATGAACTATCGCCCTGGCAAAGGTCTCCAAATCGCTATTCGAAGATATTTGCGAGAGTGCGGGCATGGTCGAAAATTGAGAATTTTCAAGTGAAGACTGATTTTCGTACTTAATTGAAGCATCAAGCGTTACAATCAGTGTGCCTTGTGCAGTTATTTCTGTTTTGATTACTTTAGCATCTGGATTCCCCATTGGGATGAATAATTGATTGTCTACCATAAAAATCTCCTATTATGCTATCAAAATTGCAATTTTTCTTCGGAAATTTTGGTGTATATTGATATCTGAAAATTTTTCACTGCATTTGTGGGCCACATGGCAAAATCAGCAAAAACAATTCAATCTGAAATAATTCACCGGCAGCGAATCCTGGTGGTCGATGATGAGCCCGGGATTGTATTTCTCATTCAAACAAAGTTAGAAAATGCCGGATTTGATGTTCTAACAGCAAATGATGGGAAACAAGCCTTAGATATAATCAGTCGACATGGTCTCCCGCATTTGGCCATAGTAGATATTATAATGCCTGAAATGAATGGCTTTGAATTTTGTGACGCGGTGCAAAGTTTTTCGGATTTGCCAATCATTATGTTGTCATCGGTGGATGATGAAGATATAGTTGTGCAATCTATTGAAGAACATGCTGAAGATTATATTACCAAGCCTTTCAGGCCCAGAGAATTGCTTGCCCGAGTGAAAAAAGTTCTTCAGCGCATCGGGGATTATTCTTATCGACTAGAAACACTAAGGCCTGTAGATAATCGTTTGGCTGTAGATATAGCTAATCAGCGCCTTGTGGTGGATGGGAAATCACTGAGTATTACCCCAACAGAAGCAAAGCTGTTGCATATCCTAATTCGCCAGGCTGGGGAAATCCTGTCGGGTGAAGATCTACAAAAGAGATTATGGCCAATGGGGGCTGTTGAAGAGGGTGCTTTACGGATTAATGTATATCGCCTGAGGAAGAAAATTGAGCTAGATCCGAAAAAACCGAAATATCTCGTTACTCATCGAGGCCAGGGGTACCAGTTTAATTTGTAGAACCGCCCTAGGGGCTCAAACGAAATCACGATACCAGAAAATTGTAACGTGAATTGTAACGAAATCTTCATTTTTCTTGGTTACAATGAAGCTGCAATAATATAATTCAGCGAATCTGTAATTTTTTATTATTTTAGGAGAAACTAAAGACAAAATGGACAGATTCGGTCGATAAAATGTTACAGTTTCGTTACAATAGCCCCCTTATGGTTGTTGATATCTACGTATTAGTATAAAATGGCTGATTACCCAAGTACTATCGATGCCAGAATGGAGAAAACAAGCTCTTTTTTTGGGTAGGAATGAAGCGTAGACTGCTATTACTCTCACTTCCTCTCGTTTTATTGGGAAGCATACTTGCCTGTCAGCCTACGACCACACTAAGCACCAACAACACTGAAATCGGCACTGGTGGTAGTAGTGCTAGTGGGGGCGTTGCACCGCGGTTTCGAGAATTTTATGAAAACCATGGGGGGAAACCTCTTCTGGGTATTGCAATTTCCCCCTTATTTACAAACAATGGTGTTGAGTATCAATATACTGCTAAAGTGCTCATGGCCTATAATCCTGCGGCCGAGAGAAGCCGGCAGTTCTATTTTGCTCCTATTGGTGTTGAATTGGGTGTTGCTGAGCCCCCATCTGATCCTGGAGCTCCAGGAGGCCACAAAATACACCAGGGGTTTATTGGTACATATGAGCGATTAGGTGGGACCCGGTTGGCGGGAGTTCCGCTCACCGATGTGAGATACAATCAAGAGCGCGGGGGCGTCGATCAATATTTTGAGAATCTGGGCATGTATCAATTAGAGTCAGATCCAAACACAGTTTATCTAATAAATTATGGTGCTTGGATGTGTGCCAGTGTGTGCAATTTCAATTCGGACCCCGTCGGCAATGTCATGGCATCTGTGGTGAATCAACCCTTTGTAGCGACCACTCGCCTTGATCCTACTTTTACCGGAAAGCCGCTAACGGATCAGTATGTTGCATCCGATGGTCGCGTTGAGCAAATCTTTGAGAATATGGTGGTTGTTGAGGCTTCGGATAGACCTGGGGGAATAGCCCTTCGCCCGATCACTGCGATGCTAGGTGTGTCCGGTCAACCAAGTGTACAAATAGATGTCCCTGGTCCAATCTTGGAAATGATCAATCAAAATACTGGTTTTGAGCTTTCTGGATTACCAGTTACCCAATATACGCGACAAAGTGATGAAGTGTATCGCCAGTGTTTTGTCAGCCTGTGCATGGATTACTTTCCCAACAAACCAGAAGATCTACAAGTAAGCCCTACTCCATTGGGATATCTGTATAAAAACCGATACTTCCGGGGTGGAATATCTCCAACACCCGTAGTAGGTCAAGAAATTACGTTGAGCGTAATTTTGGGTTACAGTCTCGTTGATCCGGATCAAGCTCAGATCATTACAGTGTATGTGTACAACAATGACCAACCCTACGCTGATATCAGGCCTACCCTAAATTTGATGCTGCCCGGTAGAAAGGCTCAGTCCATAACCTTCCCGCCTACTGGTTCAAATGGTCGTACATCTGTGCAATTAGATCCCATTTCCGCAGCACATGGAACGCGAGTTGATATTCAGGTCTGCGCCGTCAATGGTGCTTGTTTGGATGATTATTTCTTGGTTTGGGGTGATCCCTAAATAAATGAAACCCTTACACCAAAAAAGATGCTCAACAAGTTGGAGCGTCTTTTTTTTATGGCCTCGCTTCTCCGAGAACCTGAATCTCAGCAATGGGTGGTCCTAAGCTGGATACTGTAATGTGAAAGCCAATTGATTCTCCGGGCGAAACTAGGTTGTTTGACTCCCATTTTCGAATACCGATTGGTTTCCCCTCTGAATCGAACGCAATAGCCAACAGCCAAATTTGATTTGCAGGTTGACCGTTTTCATTACCATTAACCCTAACTGCGCCTTCAACTTCGCCAAAATTATCAGCAAGCTCAGTTTTGCCAACCTGAATGCTGATTCCGAGATAACGATTGCTTTCGGAATCCAGGGGCAGGGCGGTAATCAGTTCTGCCCGGGATGAGAAATTTCCAGTGGTCGGCGCAGGGAATAGTACCGCCAATGGGATCGCCTCACCAGCTGAAACTACGTTCAGGGGTGCATTGGCCAGTTTTTGGTCAACTTGCTCCCCAGCTGAATCAAATAATGTGATCTGAGCCGATATATTTTCCAAAGCACCCGAAAAAGTATTTTCTACGAGTACGAGGCACCACAATTTGCCATCTGCTGTTGCATGGCAATTGGGTTCCGCCAGTGCTACAGAGATTGGTGTTGGCAAAGGAAAGGCAGCCAAACTACCTTCGCCAGTAGGGATAATGACTTCGTCTCCCACAATCAAAAAATTGGGATCAATAGTGGGGTTTGCTGCCAATAATTCGTCCAGATTGATATTGTAGCGCTGGGCAATGGCCAGAAGCGTATCCCCCGATTGAATCAGGTATATAAAGGGAGTGGCCGTTGGAGTTGGTGGTTGTGATTGGGGCGGTGAAGTATTTGTGGTTGAGTCTAACCCCAATTGAGCTTTAGGCGTGGATGTGTGATAAGGTGTGAGGGGGATTGGGCTTGGTATTGGGGTATCCGTTTGGATAGGTGTTGGGGAGCATGAACAAACTCCTAGTACTAGAAACATCAAGGTTGTCGGGATCAACCTTAAAGAGTATTCGAGTTTTCCATGACGCATAGGTGAATTATACCGCTTTCATGATCCAACAAGTTAAATCGGCGGGTGTATTTGATGGTAACATTAGCTGGACTTTGTCCATTTGGGACCTTTCAAGGTGAGTAACATACGGCTTCAA
>CAYQQX010000165.1:0-10109 GCA_964419495.1 uncultured Anaerolineales bacterium | reverse complement strand
CATTCTGCTACTACATCATTTTGCCATTTTGTCCCGCCTTACGTTTATAACCCAGCTCGCAAAGCGGCCGCGTTATGGTATTATCCTAGTACACATTGGTAGAAATAATTCGTCGGATTAGACGGTAAGAGGTCGGCCAGCATAAGTCCACTTGAAGGGTTTGGGTATCGTCTGGTTGAAATAATCGATGAAGGCCAGGATGCGTTCCCGCAGGTCATCGGTTGATGTAAAGTTACCGCGTTTGATGACCCTGCGAACTAAGATGCTGAACCAGATTTCGATTTGGTTCAGCCAGGAGGTATGCTTGGGTGTGTAGACAAACCGTATCCGATGAGATGGGTCTTGTAAGAATTCAGCCCGAGTTTGCATTGATTTTAGGATGCCGGATTTTCCCTTGACGCCTAAATCAACTTCAATGTCACACAGCTTAGCGACCAAACAGACCAAGCTTTCCGACTTATGGGTGTTCAACTGGTCAACGATGAATATCCACTCACCATCTGGGTCTTGGGCAACGGTGTGAGCAATGTGCGCTTCAAAATCGGCTTCGGTGCGAGTAGGGCCGATAGAAGGGGCTACGATTTGACCTATGGCCACTTCAAAGTTGGCAATCAGCGTTTGGGTACCGTGCCTTTCGTACTCGAACTCGCGCCGCTCAACCAATCCCGGACGCATCGGCAACATTGGATGCTTGCGTTCCAAGGCCTGAATACCGCTTTTTTCGTCAGTGCTGATCACATGTACACCTTTTTGATACAATTCTGGCGCAGCTGCATACAAATCACACACCTGCTTGACTTCTGCATCGAATTGTTCTGGATCGTCTCTGCGCTCATTTTGCAGCCAATAGCGAGACTGATGCGGTTTCAGATCGGCTTCGCTTTAAAAAACGCCCCGCATGGCGGGTTGAGATGCTTTCGACGATGCCTTGTTTGACAGCTTCATCGGCTAACTCCTTGGGTGTCCAATGTGTCACTGGTCGCCCATATTCTTCCGGCGGCTCACAGACCATCGCCACAATCCGGCAAATCTGCTCTGCGCTGAACTTGCCCGGAGACCCGCTGCGAGGTTGGTCGCTGAGACATTCCAAAATGAAGGTGTTCAGTTCCTTGTCATCCATTTCTGCTTCAGCCGCAGCCAGGTTGGAGATCATAGCCGCCCAGCGCTTCCGCCATTTGCGCACGGTTTCCCGATGCCCTTCCAGCCGATTAGCAATTTGCTGGTTGTTATACCCATCGGCTGCCAAGAGTATGATCTTGGCTCGGGTTACATCGGCCTGTTTGCTGCTGGCTTTGTTGACAATACGCTCCAACTCTACTCGTTGGCGCTTTGTCAATTCAATCTGCTTTGCTTGTGGTCCGCTCATTTGGAGGGCTCCTGTTGTTCTTTGAAATTGATTATGTGATTGGAGCCTGTTATACCATATACGACGATGGAATTTAGCCAGTGTGTACTAGCATGTTAGTTAGACGCGCCCCCATATATTCCGCTGCGAAGTCTCTGTATACCTTATCGGCAATAACGATGTCATCGCGAACGAGTGTACTTCGCGAGTGAAGCAATCGCCAAAACGCCAGCATTGCCTACTTAACGGGAGATTGCTTCGCCCAAAAACGACTGCTAAGAAACTTGACACTGACCCCTGCAAAAAAAGGATGTGTTGCCATGAAAAACAAACGGCTTCTGCTCTTCGTTGGATCTGTAATTGTAGCGGCTATTCTCAGTTGCAACCTACCCCTCAGACAGCAACCGCTTGCGACGGCGCTGCCTTCAACAACCACCAGCATACCATCCACACCGCAGCAAGAGGCCCTCGAGCGGATGGAGCAGGAAACTGGCGAGGAACCCCAAGCGCTCATCGAAGGCGGCATCCCCCGCTTTATCGCCCCCAACATCACCACAACCGCAGATGACCCTGTTGAAGCCGCCTGGGCCTATTTCGAGGCTTACCCTGAGCTGTACGGACTGCGGGATGTGAGGGCAGAACTCCGCCTGGATAAGGTGCGGGAAACCGACCTGGGCACCCAGGTGGTGTTCTCGCAGCTCATCAAGGGGATACCGGTGTACGCCTCCCAGGTGATTGTCGTGCTCAACAACGGGCAGATCACCTCCGTCAACGGCGCGCTGCAGCCCTGGGTGGATCTAAAGACTGAAGCAGCCATCAGCGCCGAGGAAGCCCTGAGCGCGGCGCGGAGGGACTTTGGCGCTGAAACCATAGAACCGGATGGCGAACCGGAGTTGGCGATCTACAGCCCGACAGTGTTGTTAGCCGAAGAGGGCGAAGCGCGCCTGTGCTGGCTGGTCGCCTTGGGCGGGGGCGGCGATCCCGAAATTGCGGCCGTGTACTACCTCATTGATGCGGCTAGTGGCGAGTTACTGTTTGATGATTGGCAAATTCAAGCCCAAAACTGGAATATTTATACAGGAAATAGCTGCAACGATTGCGATGGTGATGGCATCCCCGATGTGGACACCGACGGAGATAATTTTCCCAATTTCATCCCACCGGGGACTTTGTGGGTCACGATGAACAATGGTACCGCCAATTTCCTCACTGGCGCAGGCGGCGTTCAACTGGCCGATGCCGAAGGGGTCGCGGCGCATAATAACTTAATCACTACCTGGAATTACTTTCTCAACACCTTCACCTGGGATGGACCAGACGGGGTCGATACAGTCACAGTTAATGCCTACGTTCATGTCCTGCCCTTCATGGCGAATGCCGGTTCTGGGTCTCCATGTAATTTAACCTTTGGCGACAGCGGCGGCGGTCATGCTGCCTTCTTGGACATTCTGGCTCATGAATTCACCCACTGTGTCACTCGCTATCGTACTCCGGGGGGGCTGACATACCAAAATCAGTCTGGCGCGCTCAATGAACACTACTCAGATTTCTTTGCTTTGATGATCGATACTGCCAACTGGCAAATCGATACACCCAACGGGCCCTGGCGTGACATCTCGACCGGATTAGCCGATGATGACAATATCAGAGATCACTGGAATGACCGCTTTGTTGGAGCCGGGGATAACGGCGGAGTTCACCTCAACAGCGTGATCCCCAGTTATGCCGCCTGGATGCTTGGCGAACCGGGGCAGCATGTTCATCCTGAAAGCAACATTCCTGTGGAAGGCTTAGGGAGGCCTAAAACTCAAACCATCTGGTGGACAGCCTACGCCAATACAGCAAAGAATTCCACCTTTGCACAGTGGGCCAATGTGGTGGTTAACACGGCAAATAATCTCGTCCCCGCTACGTTGACCGCCGAAGAAGCCTGCCAGGTGGAATTGGCCATGGACGCCATCGGCATCCGCGATTCGGATTGCGACCAGGACAACGTTGATGGTTTCACCACGGACAATTGCCCCCTGATCGCCAATCCAGGTCAGGCTGACGCTGATAAGGATGGGCTGGGTGACCTTTGCGATAATTGCGCTGCCGTGAAGAATCCCAATCAGGCCAACAGCGACGCTGGCGACTACGATTGGGACAATCAGTCCTGGAGCGATGACTGGGGAGACGCCTGTGACAACTGCCCAGCGGTCGCCAACCAGAACCAGGCGGACAGCGACAAGGACGGCGTTGGAGATGCCTGCGATAACTGCCCTGACATCGCCAACAAAAATCAAGCCGATGGCGATAACGATGAAGTCGGAGACGCCTGTGATGTCTGCCCTGGGGGTGATGACAAATTCGATTTCGATAGCGATGGCATCCCAGATGATTGCGACCCTGACCGGGATAATGACGGCATTCCCAACGATCTCGATATTTGTCCTGTGGGTGATGACAAAGTGGATACCGACAACGACGGCGTCCCTAACGCCTGCGATAACTGCCCCACCGTCCAGAATCCAGACCAGAAGGACCCCGACAATGACGGCCTGGGAAATGCTTGCGATAATTGCCCGGACAAAGCCAACCCAACCCAGTTCGATTGGGACAAGGACGGGCTGGGAAATCATTGCGACGATGACATGGATGGTGATGGGCTGCCCAATGATATGGATAGCTGCCCTGCGGGAGATCTTTTCTGTAAAAGCTTTTGGGATTGGTTCTTTTTACAGACGATCGAAATGCCTGAACACCCGGAGCTGCGCGTTCCCATCTCGCCGTGTCTGACCTGTCCCTGGGAACTGCGCCTAAACCAGCGCTATCAGTTTATGGTCTTATTCCCTCCCGAAGATATCCGCCAAGCCAGGCTGGTAGATGAGCGCGGCGAAACCGTCTCTAAATGGGATGGGTCAGGGAATTACTTTGAATTCCCCCTGACGCCGCAAGAATACAAAAGCTACTTCCTGGAGCTTCTTTTCGCTGACGGTGTGAGTGATAAAACTGAGACGGAAATCATGATGGGTGCGCAGCCGGCTGAGGATCAGCCTGGCCGAGAAGAAACCCCCTCAGGCGGCGCCTGCACGCTGACGGCGCTGGTTGATTTGTTCTGCCGGAAAGGGCCGGGGCGAGAATATGAACCCATCGAAACCTTCAACCGGGGAGAATCGGCCGCGGTGGTCGGGCAAAACGTGGATGGGAGTTACTGGTATGTAGAAGGGCCTCACTACGGGTACATCTGCGCAGTGCCCAATGATCCCTCCCTGGTAGAAGTACAAGGGACGCCCTGCGCTGTGCCGCGCTTCACCCCCATGCCATTGCCTACGGCTACCGCAGCATACCCGCCGGCTGCACCCACCGCCGGGCCTGAGACCCCATCACCAGATACTACCCCAACCCCCCGGGGGTTGCCGGAAGGCTGCGCCTGCACAGAACGCAGCGGATACGCTCAGTGCGGTGATGAGGTGCAATACGTTGGTGAAGAACTTTGCCCGTGAGGAACGTTGTCAGTATGAAAAAATATCACATCCCCCTGTTTGTCTCTCTCGTGCTCGCCGTGATACTCAGTTGCGACCTGCCCTTCGCGCGAGAAACAGAAACGCCTCCCACCCCGATGACCATCCTGCCAACAGCCACCAGCACGCCGCCCGACCCGCAGCAGGAAGCCCTCGAGCGGATGGAGCAGGAAACCGGCGAAGAACCCCAAGCGCTCATCGAAGGGGGCATTCCCCGTTTTATCGCCCCGAACATCACCACAACCGCAGATGACCCTGTTGAAGCCGCCTGGGCCTATTTCGAGGCTTACCCTGAGCTGTACGGACTGCGGGATGTGAGGGCAGAACTCCGCCTGGATAAGGTGCGGGAAACCGACCTGGGCACCCAGGTGGTGTTCTCGCAGCTCATCAAGGGGATACCGGTGTACGCCTCCCAGGTGATTGTCGTGCTCAACAACGGGCAGATCACCTCCGTCAACGGCGCGCTGCAGCCCTGGGTGGATCTGAAGACTGAAGCAGCCATCAGCGCCGAGGAAGCCCTGAGCGCAGCGCGGAGGGACTTTGGTGCTGAAACCATAGAACCGGATGGCGAACCGGAGTTGGCGATCTACAGCCCGACGGTGTTGTTAGCCGAAGAGGGCGAAGCGCGCCTGTGCTGGCTGATCGCCTTGGGCGGAGGAGGCGATCCCGAAATTGCGGCCGTGTATTACCTGATTGATGCGGCCACTGGCGAGCTGCTGTTTGCCGATTGGCAAATCCAAACCATGGATTGGGTAATCCGCGGCATGAGAAATTGCAACGACTGTGATAGGGATGGGATTCCAGATGTGGACACCGATGGAGATGGTGATCCGGATCGGCTTGTCTGGTGGTCCGAATGGATCAATATGACCGCTGGTGAAGTAGACTACCAGGTTGATGAAGATGGCGGACGGCTAGCTGACGATGAGGCAGTCGCCGCGCATAATCACATGATTGCCACCTGGAATTATTTCCTCGAAAATTTCGATTGGGATGGCCCCGATGGGGAAGGTGGGGAAGACCTGGGGATTCAACTTTATCTTCACGTCTTACCCGATTGGAATAATGCCTTCTCAGCCAGACCATGCACGCTGGCTTTTGGTGAAGATCACGCCACCTTAGACATCCTGGCGCACGAATTCACCCACTGCGTCACCAGCTACCACACGCCGGGGGGTTTGGTATACCAGAACCAGTCCGGCGCCTTGAACGAACATTATTCCGATTTTTTTGCCCTGATGATTGATACCGCTAACTGGCAAATGAACACCCCCAATGGCGTTTGGCGAGACCTCTCGACGGGCACCGCGGATGATGGCAATATCCGTGTGCATATCAACGACCTTTACCGGGGAGGAGAAGATTTCGGCGGCGTTCACTTGAACAGCGTGATCCCCAGCTATGCTGCCTGGATGCTGGCCAGCGAAGGAGAGCATGTGCACCCTGATACCAACATTACGGTAACGGGTATTGGCAGAGCTAAAACGGCGACCATCTGGTGGGGCGCGCACGCGCTCACAGCCCGCAATTCTACCTTTGCCCAGTGGGCGGAAGTGGTCGTCAATGTCGCCCGCTTTATGCGGATTCTGCCCGATTTCCGCGGCGGCACCATGCTGACAGAAGAAGAAGCCTGCCAGGTGGAGCTGGCTATAGAAGCGATAGGATTACGCGCCTCAGACTGCGACAACGATGGCGTGACCGGTTCGGCCAATGATAATTGCCCCCTGGTTGAAAATCCCGATCAGGCCGATGCCGATAACGACGGCATCGGCGATGCCTGCGACAACTGCTCATTCGCAGCCAATCAAGATCAATTAGACGGCGATGACGATAGTATTGGCGACGCTTGTGATAATTGCGTCGAGGTTTCCAATTCCGACCAGGCCGACAGCGACAATGACTCGCTGGGCGATACCTGTGATAACTGCCCGTTTGCAGCCAATCAAGATCAAATGGACAGCGATAACGACTACATTGGCGATGTCTGTGATAACTGTGTGGATGCCCCCAATTCTGATCAGGCCAACAGCGACAATGACTCGCTGGGCGATGCCTGCGATAACTGCCCGCTGGCTGACAACCCTGGTCAAGAGGATATTGACCGGGACGGTATTGGGGATCGCTGCGACAACTGCAATAACTTGACCGAGATCCAAACCCGCGTTGAACCATTCCTCGGCCCAGACCTGGAGAATTTCCCCGCGGGGTACAACCCGCTGACCGGCTTACCGGCGGATGACCCCGACACACTGGATGTTCCTGCCGTGCTGATCTCAATTACCAACTTCCCCGTTTCGGCGCGCCCACAGGCCGGGCTGTCCGATGCTGCCATGGTGTATGAGCTGTTTATCAGCCAGGGGATGACCCGTTTCCTGACGCTTTTCTACGGCAATTACCCTGAAGCCGAACCGCCCGTCAGCGGCAATTGCCCGGTGCGCACTGAACCTTTTGAACAAACCGACCTGATGCTGGGCAATTACGTCTGGCTGGATGAAGACGCCGATGGGCTGCAGGATGTCAGCGAATATGGTGTGGCCGGGGTGTGCGTCAACCTCTATGATGGCGAGAGCGGTGAAGTGGTTGCCAGCACCTCTACGAATTCGAATGGCTATTTTGGCTTCAACGCCGCGGCTGATGCAAATTACTATATTGAAGTCGTTCCGCCAGAGGGCTTTGTGTTCACGCTCCAAAATATCGGCTGCGACGATCATACAGACAGCGATGTAGCAAGGAATAACGGGCACACGGGCATGATTCTGCTTGTGGGGCATGATATGTCCTGGGATGCCGGTCTTGTGGATCAGCGCCCAGACCTGCAAACAAATTTCGATGACGGCGTCATCAGTACTGATACTTTTTCAGACCCCAATACCTGGGTGGGCACGTGGCAGCCAGAAAGCGTGGTTGGCCCGGTGCGTTCAGGCCGCCTGCCCTATAAATATATCCGCGATTGGTTCCCTAGCGGTTGCCTGGTTTATGCCGGTAAATCAAGCGAAGTGAATATCCCCGGCTGCGCCTCGGTCTTCGGGTCGGATACTACCGATATCAATAGCGCTTACCTGGACGTCACCCGCCTGCGCGCAATCGCCGAGCAAAGCCAGTCCACGGATCATGGCGTGAATTACTCTGGCAACCTGTTTTCCAACCTGCCCCCCTCCAGCGGTATAGACCCCGCAATCCTAAGTTCCACACCCGATGATACTGCCGGCGCCGTAGAAACCCACGCCGCTCAGGAAGTGCTCATGTTCTACAACAATCTCAACCAGGCGTTATGGCGCTTTGATCCCCTCTCCGGCGGTTATTTGCGCTATACCGATCAAGCGGACGGCTCGGGCGAGTTTTACACCGCCACCGACCGCTTGAACGGGCGGCAGTTGGTCTACCATAATGTGATTGTGCTGTTCGCCGAGCATACCGCCATTACCCCCACGATTATCGATATCGACCTGGAATACACCCAGGGCCGCGCCCTTTTGTTCCGAGATGGAAAAGCCCACGAGGTCTATTGGCGCTCCTTTGGCGGGGATTATGAAAAAGAAACCGGACTTCAACGGCCGGTTAAATTCGTTGATGCCGATGGCAACCCGGCGCCGCTCCATCCGGGGCAAACCTGGGTGCATATTGTTTCCAATATCACCAGCGCCTGGGAAGAAACACCTGGGGCATGGAAGGTGCGGTTTTACGCGCCGCCGGGAACGCAGTAAGTTCATAACTATGATCGCAAAATTCAGTCTTATGGAAGCACACTGGCGAGAAGGAGGTTGTCATGAAAAAAAATATTGTAGTACTCACAAGTCTGGTTTGTGTACTCATAGCAGCGCAATTGGCCTGCTCGTTGCCGGAAAAGTCAAATGCACAGGATGATAGCGCACAGACAGGCAATACCCCCGGCCGACAGGCTACGGAGATAAGCGAAATCCAACTAGCGCGCACACCTGCGCAGCCTGAGGTGGACAACCAAACCGGCAATACGCCGCTTCCAGGAAATCAAACCTGTTCAGATGGCTTTATCGGCAACGCCAATATCGCCAATGGACAGATCTTCCAGCCGGGAGAATCTTTCCAGGTTGTCTGGACCCTCGAGAACACCGGAGACTGCACCTGGAGCAGCGGCTATGCTTTGAAACTGCTGGGGGCCGAGATCATCTCAGTTGAGAATGCCTTGCCCCTGGCTTCAGTGGTCAATCCCGGCGGCAGTACAACCCTGTCTGTTGGTATGCAAGCCCCTGCCCAGCCAGGAAACTATCTGTCCGCCTGGAAAATGCAAGATGCCCAGGGCCATGTTTTCGGCCAGGATACGCCACCTAATAGCCCTCTGCGAGTGGCAATCAAAGTGCTGCCTCCCCAGGGAGCAGGAATCACACCTCCCGCGACTCCCAACCCCACTGCGGAACCCACGCCCAATCCAACCTCGCCGCCTACGCCCAATCCAACCACGCAACCAAATCCCGACACACTCATACAAGGCAGCGGTCAAACCCTGTTAGATGGCCAATGCTTCGACTTGATTTCGGGGCAGGAAGTGGCTTGCAACGACTCAGCGGCTGATATCCGCTACCAATTCGCCTTGTTTGGCAAAATCTACGGCGAGAGTAACACAAATTTGGCAGGCAGCAACCAGAATGATGCGCCAGACAAAGCCGATTGTGAGAACCAATCTTACTCGCCGCCCATACCGCATACCGTGTTGGAAGAGAAATTCTTCTGCTTCGAGATCGCTGCGCCTCTGAAAACTTACTATGGCTGGATTCGGGTGGAGCGCTTCGATGCAGACGGCATCACCTTCGACTTTACGACCTTCACGCCCAATATGCCGGTCCCGCAGCCCATAATTTTTGTAGAAAGCCAGGGCGAACAGGTCACGATGCTACTCGATGAATGCTTCAACCTGAAGCAAGGCGTCGTGTTGAGCAATTGTGGCGGTGCCTACCACGGATTTATCTACCAGGAAGCGGCGATGAGTGGTCCGCGCACTTTCCAGGTGATCGCGCCTCACGCGGTCGAGTTTGCATACCCCGCTGCCAGTGAGCCATCGAAAACAGATTGCCAAAACGAAAGCTACACATCGGATAACCGTATGGTCTCGGATACTGATTATTACTGCTACGTGTTTTCCTCAGGCAGTGATACCTATTACGGCTGGCTGCGGCCAACCAGCCATAATAACAACGGTATCACCTTCGACTACCTGACCTGGGAGGCCTTTCCATAGGAGGCGTGCAAAAATAACTTCCCATTTTGAGACGGCTGAACTAATCGGG
>CAYQQX010000164.1:0-10135 GCA_964419495.1 uncultured Anaerolineales bacterium | reverse complement strand
TAACCCTGATGAGTGCGGTGCGCCTTTGTTACGCGGTAGTGCCTCACATGCTGGAGCGCGGCGAGGGTAGCATCGTAACCACGCAGTCGGTCTCGATCAAACAACCCATCGACAATCTGATCCTTTCCAACTCGCTACGTTTGGCAGTAATCGGGCTTTTTAAATCGCTGGCCAATGAACTGGGCCCCAAAGGTATCCGCGTGAACTCGCTCAATCCGGCCTGGACCTGGACAGAACGCGTCGAGCAGTTGATGACTGACCGCGCCAGTCGCAGCGGGGCTTCGATTGAGGATGAAGCAGCCCAAATATCCGCAGCCATCCCCCTGAAGCGCATGGGGACCGTCGATGAGTTCGGAAAAACGGTGGCCTGGCTGGCATCTCCGGCAGCCTCCTTCATCCACGGCCAGGCCATCATGTTTGATGGTGGTATGGCAAAATCGGCTTTATGAAAATTGCTGTATTTGGCTCCGGCGGCGTGGGCGGTTATTTTGGGGGATTACTTGCCAACGCCGGCCATGATGTGACCTTCATCGCCCGAGGAGAGCATCTCAAGGCGCTGCAGGACTCTGGGTTGCAGGTGTTCAGCATAAATGGAGATTTTACTGTCTCCCCGGCAAAGGCAACCGATGATCCCAATGAAGTAGGTCCCGCAGATTATGTGATCGTCGGCCTCAAGCATTACCATCTACCCCAAGCCGCCCCGCAGATCAAGCCGCTCGTCGGAACCAATACAACAGTTGTACCCCTGCTCAATGGGGTGGATGCTCACGACTACCTGATCGAAGCCTTAGGCTCGGAGTCGGTGGTCGGTGGCTTGTGCAGCCTGGTCTCGATGGTGGAAGCACCTGGAGTGATCCGGCAGCCAAGCAAACTGAACCGGGTGGTGGTCGGAGAATTAGATCGCACAAAATCCGAGCGGGTCGAGAAAATCGTTCAGGCCTGGAGCGATGCCGGCACTGAAGCCATCCACACCGGAGATATCTATGTCGCCATGTGGACCAAATTCCTCTTCATCGCCTCGCTGGGCGGTGTCTCATCCCTGGCCAACGCAACCTTAGGGGAAATCCACAGCCGCGCTGAAACCAGGCAAACCTTGACCGAAGCAATGACCGAAATCGAAACCCTAGCTCGGGCTCAGGGAATTGATCTGGCGCCAGATGTGGTTGATTCTGCGCTGGCGCTGACCGACGGATTCGAGCCCTCAAGCACTTCATCCATGCAGCGGGATGTGGCCGCAGGCCGCCCCTTCGAATTAGAGGCCTTCAGCGGAAAGATAACCCACCTGGGAGAGGAAATAAGGATCGATACTTCCATCCATAGAACGATCTATGCGCTTTTACTTCCCATACTAGATCGGGCTAAAAATTAAACACAAAAGTGGGTGGCAAAATTACGCCACCCACTTTTAGCTATCGGAAAGATTTTTATTGCTCTACAAAAATCACATCAGGATAACCTAACGTACGCAAGAAACGGAACAGATACGCCTCGGCGTTGGTTTGCGCCAACTCCAGAATGCCATCTTCCAGAGCGGCTTTTTCGATCTCGTCCTCAGCAACTTGGCGGGCTGCGGTCTCAAGATGAATATCCCCTTTAGTGAAGAGCCCTGTATCGCGATCGTAAACATAGGATTTACCATTATCTAAAGTGGCGATAAATATTTCCGCCGGGGGCAGATCCACATAGAGAATACCAGAATCCAGCCAGATGTCATCCTCACCGATCTCATCCAGATCAATACCAGCAATCACCACACCATGGGCCACGAATATCAGTTGATCCCCAAAAAGGAACTCCAAATTGCCCTGCCCGCGATCTGCAGTGACAACTTTTTCAACAGAATATTGGATCGTTTCCAGGCGAGCGATAGTGCGCACATCTCGAATGATGGTCACTGGGTCGGGCAGCACCGTAGGGGTGGGGTTCATAAACTGACTGACCTGTGTAGCCAATCCGCCAGTCATCTCATTCACCGGACCCAAAGCATTCTCCGTGGTATCGCGCACTGCGCCGGTCATATCACGCACCGCATTGACCACCGAAAATCCTGCCCATCCCACGACTACCAGGATGCCAATAACCAGAATCCAACCTCTTGCCTCTTTCATTACTTAAATTATACTATGGCTATAGGAAATATGAAACACTTGTTCGAAGAATTATTTTGATATGTCGCTCGGAATTCTCACCCTACACATCCATATCCCTGGCAGCGCTTCATTAAAGGACAAACGACGAAGACTAAAACCACTGTTAACCAGGCTGCGACGAGAGTTTAATATCTCTGTTGCGGAGATCGATGACAACGACGTTTGGGGCAGCGCGACAATTGCCTGCGCGCTAATTAGCAATAATGCCGGCCACACGCAACGATCATTACAAAAAATCCCGCGATGGATCGAGCGGCACTGGCCAGATGTCACCATTGTAGATGATCAATTGGAGATCATGTAAAATCTGTTGGTCGGGAACTGATCGAAAAAGCTGGTCTTTGGGAAGAAGAGGTCCATATCTTAGGTTTCGAGATCACTGACCTCCCAATCGAGAAAAAGAAATATATTTTCCATGAGAACAATCGCTTCTTGCGGTATATTCGAAACTAAGTGGAGGTATTAGCTCCAAATTAGCATTTGACTTTCGGGATTTTCTTTGCTATTCTAGCCTTGATAGATTTCAGATTGGGGAAGATGATGCCTTAAACCGCAAGCTTACGATGAGCTCTGCAGAGCTCATTCCCCCCTCTTAGATTCGTTGGAGGCAGCGATGTTTGAACCCCTAGTAGATGTTTCCAAATGGCAAAGCGATATCAATGTCGCCAAGATGTTAGGTGCAGGAACGAAGGCCATGTATATTCGGGCTGGGGGCACAGACCGAAATAACGGGGCCAGCTATACCGATCGTCGTTTCCGTGAAAATGCCGAGAAATTCAGCCAACGCATCCCGGTTGGGTATTATTACTTTTTTTACCCCCATTTCGATGGCATCAAGCAAGCCAAATATTTCTGCAACTTGCTTAAATCTGTGAAATGGAATTTGCCACCAGCCATAGATGTTGAGTCCAACCCTAAAAATGCCAGCAAATCCAGGTGCCAGACAGAGATCAAGGAATTCTTAGACACTGTTGAAGCTGAGCTTGGCGTCAAGGGCATCATTTATACTCGAGCGACCTTCTGGAACCCCAATGTCGGCGCGCCAGCCTGGGCCAACGATTACAAACTCTGGATCGCAATTTACAGCAACACCCTATCTCACCCTTGGGACAACAATCCTAACAGCATTTACCGTCCACGTCCTTGGAATGATTGGTGGTTATGGCAGTACAGCGCCGATAGAAATGGGCGCGGACCCGAATTTGGAGTGGCGACAAAGGGGATCGATATCAACCGCGTCAACATGGAAGAAGAGGATTTCTATAAATTCGCCAAATGGGGCACTGGAGCGGTTGACGATGGTGATGCTCCAGTTGAAGTTACCCCACCGCCCGAAGATGAAGTCGACGAGATCGAAGAAACTCCACCAGTTGACGAAGAGCCAGAAACAAAATACCCCTTCAAAGGATTTTTGCGCCGAGGGTATACTGCCCTACGCCTGCGCTCCAGACCTACAACTCACGAGAAGAACTCCGTTGGTGCCATTAAGCGAGGTTATTCTTTCTCGGTGTACAAAGAAAATAATCTTGGTGACGATGTTTGGTGGCTGATCGAGCTGCCTGATGGCACGGTCGGTTGGGGCGCTCGTCGCTACAACGGGATCTCTTATCTCGAACCTGATAACTAGCTCACGAATCAACAAGAAAAAACCTGAGAAACTCAGATTTAATCTAATATGGAAAACCAAAGTGATATGATATAGTTCGCCCCCACCCCTGACCCCTCCCCCGACAACCGGGTGATGGGAATAGTAAAAAAATGAGTGTGTGCAGCGCTTTGCGCAAGCACACACTCATTTTTTTACATAAACCCCCCTTCCGGTGGGGAAGGGGGGTTAGGGGGGATGGGGCAAGAAAATAAGCACGTATCTAAATATTGAATTCAGCATGTGTCATTCTTTTATTGTATTCGCCCGACATTCTATTGCAAATGCAATACAACTCTGCCATCACTCCACAAATCTTCAAGAGCATAGTAATCGCGGCTATCAGGTGAAAACAAATGTAAAATCACATCGCCGTAATCGGCCAATATCCAACCACCACGAGATGAACCCTCAATTCGCGGTCGCACACCAAGTTTTTGTTTGACGACATCAAAGGCTGCCTCCGAGAGCGCATCGATCATCCGGGGGCTGGTTCCTGAACATATTACAAAATAATTGGCTAGCAGAGAAGTTTCTTCAATATCCAAGATAATAATATCTTCCCCCTTCTTTTCCTCTAAAGCATCAACAATTGTACGAGCTAATTCTAAAGTATCCAAATACACCTCACAAGTAAAGACTCTTGTTTAGATTAACAATGCAGGGAATTTTACTGCGCTTCCCCAAAATTTCAAAGGTCAATCTTCACCAATCAATCCAGCAGAAAACAAGCGACTGTACATAGCACCCCCGGGCTGCAAATCGCTGCGATAAAGATACACAGCATTGATACGGGCAACCCCCAGGAATCCGATCTTCTTCTCACAAAGCACATCACCAATAATGCGGACATCGTTGGGCACCGCGTTTCGGGATACCCGACCCAGGGTAATATGTGGGGAAAAAGGGCGCCGGTCACGCGCGTAGCCTACGCGCCCGGTCTGTTTGTCAATTCCGCGTTGAAGTGCGATTAATTCAGCAGGAGCCTCCACCCCAACCCAAATAACACGCGGGCGGCGCGGCTTGGGGTAGGCACCTAAACCCCCAAGGCTGATGACCATTGGCTCACGATCTGCCGTCTCGCCTCTTAGGATGTCATGCAACACATGTATATTGTTTGAAGAAACATCCCCCAAGAACTTCAATGTCAAATGCATATTTTCCGCGGAAACCCAACGTACAGGTACATCCCCCATTTGTTCTTGCAATTCGTTAGAAACTTGTGCGAGACGCTCCTGAAGATCAGGGGGCAAATCGACAGCGATAAAAGCCCTAACGACTGACATCAATCCTCTTTCTTGTAATTCTTGAAAAAATTATGTTTACCCGGCCGAACTTAAAGTTTCCTCAACCGTCTTACTCAACTGTTGATAAGTCACCGGCTTGGTGAGGTAAGCCGCAGCGCCGGCATCCAATCCAGCCTGGATATCATGCGGCATGCTCATGGCGGAAACAATGATAACCGGAATATTGGACAATTCTGGATTATTTTGGATTTGGTTCATTACATCTAAACCAGACAGATCAGGCATCATCATATCTAAAACGACCACATCGGGTTTTTCTTCAGTTATTAAGGCTACCGCCGGAGATCCGCCATAAGACTTATGTACGCTAAACCCATTCAGGCGCATCATCTCGGCGAACATCTCAACCGTATCTGGTTCGTCCTCGATAATAACAATTTTTTTCTGATCAGCCATTCACCAGTACTCCTATATTCTACCCTGTTTTCATATCAATATAGCGCAATCCAAGTTGCATGGCAAGGGGAAATGAGTCCTAGTGGGCGCAATCTAAGTCTCAATCGGAAAGCTGCAATAACTTCTGGTAATCGTCGGGGGTGTCGATATCCAATATTGGCAGTTCATCATGCCAGGGAACCCAATTGACAGGGTATTTGGAGAACAATTTTCGAGCGCCAACATCACCGGTGAGATTTTGGAAATCGGGAAAAGTGCTGCGGTCAAACAATACTGGATTTGCCCTTTGACCCTGAACCAGCGGCGCGACGATCGGCGCTAATCCTTGAGAGTGGGTTTCGACCAAACTGCGGATTAAGGTCTCTGGAACCTGAGGTTGATCGGCTAAAAGAAAGATGGCACCGCCATTTATAGAGGGCACTGTTCCCAATCCCGCTTTTACAGAGGTGCTCTGGCCCTCGGCCCACTTAGCGTTATGAATGACATCCGCCGGCAAATCGGCCAAAGCCTTCCCTATTTGGTCAGTATAAGCGCCACCAACAACGACAACCGGGGAAAGGCCTACCGCTAACGCTTTTTTGGCCACATGCCAGACCAATGGCTTACCTTTCCATGGCAGTAATTGCTTGGGCTCGCCGTATCGGACGCCAGCCCCACCAGCCAGTATGATCCCGGCTATTTTCTCATAAACGGCGTAAATTTTTAGTATTTGATCGCCTGAACGCTCAACGTTCGACGAGCTAATGATTACCGATTGGAATTCAGATAAAAGAAATCCAGCCAGTTTCTTGGCCATAGATTGTTGTTCGAGCGTATCTGCCTGATTGAGCAGAGTAATGCGACGAGCATTTAGGGGGATATTCTTCATTCCCCCTTCAGGATCCATCAACATACGCGCCAGTGTTTCAGACGTTATTTGTTCGCCAAGTTTAATATCCGCGAGATCTGCAAACCTTTCAGGACGGTGTACCCATTCATCGGTCAAGGGATTTCCCACTCCAGTGAGGCCAGCAACCACAACAACCGTATCCACGAAATCAGGGATCGGCGGCTCATGAGATGCTGGCGCTTTCAAAGGAAGCTGCCGAGAACCATCCGCTTCGATCAACAGGGGCAAAGAGTGATAGCCGCAAAACTGATCCAACCACTCCATGATCTCATCCGTTAAGCCGGTGGTTCTATCTCCCTCGATTGGGCCAGTTAAAAGCATCACGCCTGAAAGGGCCATTTCTTCAATTTGGTTGCTATCTTCAAGTTTTTCGAGAATGATGTGCCGATCAGCAAGCTGGATTTGCTCCACAGCTAAATGCGTCGTCGTGGTGACGATCACCGGTGCATCTAGCTCCCGGGCTAAATGAAACATGGCTGTTGTTTTGCCCCCCGCCCCAACGAATGCCAAACGCAAAGATTCGGCTGAGCCTAGTCGAAGGACTTTCTTCAATTCCATAATGAATTACGAACTTCGGGCCGCGCCAGCAGAGCTTCTAACACACCCCCAGCAATGGCCAGCGATTTCTCCGATACCAAACGGGCAAGTTCTGCGTCTCCGCGCGGATCGACATCGCCAACCTTCATACCCTTACGCACTGCCAAGCCATCATGCACCAAGCCGCGCAATACCCCATCAAAGGGAGCTAAAATAGGTTGGCCGTCCACCTGTGCTATTTCTTCATCGCTCACAACCATGCTGCCAATCTCCATGACTATGCGCAACTTTCCGTCAGCAGGCGCGCGCAATACCCGCTCGCTTTTACGGCCCGCTACACTTCCCGGCGCACCAGAATTGGGCAGAGGCTCTCCTTCCCAAATTACCCGTCCCAGATAATGGCCGCGCATGGTTTCAATCACTGCATGGCAATTCTCTCCTGCTACAAAGCCCGGACCCAAGCCAATCACTAAATCTGCAGCATCCATCCCCAGATCTGGGGGGCGTTTGGTCATGCGCGCGTCTACAATGGCGCGCACATCCAGCTCGGGGGCAAAACGCACTTCACAATCAGGATCAACCAGAACGGGGATTTCATCCACCCGCAGCACCTGGAGTGCTTCCCCGACATTGGAAGCAAGCCTGGCAGTAATCCCTTCTACATCAATAAGGCCCTCATAGACCGCGCTGGCAAAAGCCACCAACCTGCGCACAACCAGGGGTTGGGACAACTCGGTAATAATTACTTTTAATCCGGCGCGCTGCAGACGGATGGCCACACCGCTGGCCAGGTCACCACCACCGCGCAGCACAATTACAGGGAGTCGTTTTTTCATATCACTACTCTATATGGTCACGAATATCATCACGCCAATCGAAGGACGCCCCAATCAGCACACCCAGGGCGATCAAAAATGGGAAAGCAACAATGCCCAAGATATCGGCCATTCTGCCTTCCATGACCATTGGCAGTAGTAACATAACCAGCAGACCCAATAGCGCTCCAAGAAAAGCACCTCTCACCTTATGAGACACCGCGCCAGCAGAATCGCGAATGAAGCTTTCGTTTTTGCGCTTTTTCCGTTGTTGGGCCGCAACCTGCCGGCCCACCTTGCGCTCTTTTACCTGCGGGTCCCTGGCACGGATTTGTTTGTCGCGCAGTCGCCTCAGTCGTTCTTGTTCGCTTTCTCGATTGCCCATAATGCACTCCTTGCGCATGGCATTCATGTGCATAGAATACCATTTTGGGATCGAACTTACAACCTATCTGGGGCACTGGCGTATGCGGAAAACGACGATCTTCCTTTTCAATTCCCACTCGATGAACTGGGCAACGTTATTTATCCACCCGCCGCAATTTTTTGCTCACATGGATGCAACCGGGATGAATATGAATATCACGCAGCCGAGGATTACTTCCTCCCGGCTGGCAGCCCTGTTTATGCCTTCGCTGAGGGCGTGATAAGTTTCTCGGGACCCATGGGCGGCTATGGATGGTTGATCATCATCGATCACCCTCAAGTCAATATGTACTCATTGTACGTTCACCTGAGTCCCAGCCGCTGGTTGCTAGAACCAGGACCTGTAGAAAAGGGAGATTTGATCGCCTATCTGGGCGATGCCGATGAAAACGGTGGGAGCACCGAAAATCCACTTAGGCCCCACCTTCACTTTGGCATACGTGTAGGCCAGCAGAAGGATTATCCGGGAATGGGTGAATGGCGCTGGCAAGCGGGATGGATCAAGCCTTGTCCCAAAGATCTGGGCTGGATCAATCCATCCTTGGTGATAACCAACCAGGATATTGATTTCAGCGAAAACTACAAACCAACAGCTGGTTTCTTTGCTCGGTGGTGGTTTTGATATCTTGTTTTCCGGCGTCTAGATTATTGGTGGGATATGTATGTTCATCTTTGCCAAAACCAAAAAGAAGCCGCTGGTCATCATGAGCGAAAATATCAAGATCGGATACACTAAACGAATAGGAGAAGCAAAATGGCAGAGAACAGGCTCATCTGATGCTGATTGGAAAGATCAAAGAAGTGTAGCTGGAAGGCCAGGGCACATACGGCAGTCCCGGAGTGCATGCAGCTTGGCAAAGACAGGAGATGTTGTGTGGCAAACACCGGGTTGCGAGGCTGATGAAGCAGGCGGGGCTGGTGGGGCGGCGGCAAAAGAGACGATACCCCAGAACGACCCAAGGTGCGCCTCTGTGTTGTGCATTTGAATATTCTGTCGATTTACGGCGTTGGAGATGGGGTTTCTGTATATGTCGCCGTTGGTGATGGAGTATCGGATGCTGTTGGAACGGGTGTATCTGTAAAAGTTGACGTTGGTAATGGTGTCTCTGTGATTGTAGGAGTAGGGGTTTCGGTGAAAGTTGATGTGACTGATGGGGTAGCGCTGGGAGTTAGTACAACAATTCGGACCCAGAAATTTCCTTGCGTATCTCCACCAGTACCAAAAACCAGGTTGTCAGATGAGCGAAGCTTAAAAAATCCGATATATGTGCCTGCACTTGAAGGTGCTGTCAAATTTACCGAAATATCTACCTGTGAACCAGGGGGAACAACCCCGGTTGTGAATTGAGATTCATAAGGGGCGCTCATTTGATCGCCATTATCAAATATCAACCTGTAGCCCGATGTCCAATCACAGCTGCCAACATTCCTTAGCCGCCAGGTTTTCGTAAATGCGCTTCCAGCAATAAATTCAGTGTCATCAGGTACTGTAACATCCGTTACAAATTGAGCCCAATTACATGGAATGGGTGTATTTGTGGGTGGTGGTCCCTGCGTAGCGGTATTTGCCGGAGCGACAGTATCTTGAGGTACGTCGGTGCTCCCAGTTTTAGCAGGAATGGTATTTGCCGGCAATATGCCTGATGCATTTTGTGTTTCCACAAAAGCCTGAGTGAGTTTCGCCGAGACAGTCTGTCGAGCTAAAGTAGCCATAATCCCTTTATCAGAGCTGCTCCTACCAGGCATATTGCAGCTAGTCAGGAAAACTATCAAAGTCAAAGGTATTACAAGCAGGTTTCTCGCAAGTTTCATAAATCATCCTAATCCCAGAAATAATACGGATCCGAAAGCTTATGTCATTATACTAAGAGATTTGATCCTAAACACGAAAAAGCTTTTGGGTCTCTAGAAATCACCGTGGCAAGGGTCCACATTTGGGGGTGGGGCTGTCTAAAAAGGTTAGAGACAGC
>CAYQQX010000163.1:0-10492 GCA_964419495.1 uncultured Anaerolineales bacterium | reverse complement strand
TAGTATCTTACTGCCCATCTCCCTGTCGTACCGCTTGGCCCCTGGGCGAGATTACGATATGGGCCAGCGTCATTTTTGGACTTATTGCATCCGTCTCAGCCTGGCTTGCGCTTCGGAAAACCCGTAATGAATAAGAAAATATTTCTTGCTGCTACCGGACAAGACCTTGCCCGGGCTGAAATCACTGAAGACCAGTGGCAACTTCACAGAAACCTGCCCGGGATGTGGATCAACTGTCTCGTTGCCGATCCTCACAAACCTGGTCGGGTGTATGCTGGAACGCAAAAGCACGGCATCAAGATTTCAGAGGATTCTGGTATATCTTGGCGTGATCTCGGTCTTGAAGATGTCACCGTAAAATCCCTGGCCGTGAGCATCCACCAACCGGGCCTGATCTACGCCGGTGGCAAACCCGCCTCTTTATATGTGTCCCAAGATTCTGGCCAGACCTGGAAAGAACTGCCTGGGCTGCGCCAATCGAAAAAATGGTGGTGGTTCTCTCCCGCTGAGCCCCCGGAATGGGATGCCTACGTGATTGCCCTGACTCTTTCACCCAAAGATCCCCAAGTCATCATGGCCGGCATCGAATTGGGCGGCGTGCTGCGCTCTGAGGACGGCGGCCGAACCTGGTCCAAACGCCCTCGCGGCGCGCTGCTGGATTGCCATTCACTGACCTTCCATCAGAGCGATGGGAAATGGGTCTACCAGGGAGGCGCCGGGATGAGGTGCGGCGCGGCTTTCAGTCGGGACGGGGGTCAAACCTGGGAACAGCCAAGAGAAGGGTTGGGAAGCAAATATGGCTTCACGGTCGCCGCTGATCCCGTTCGCACGGAGGTATGGTACCTCTCCGCATCTGCGCAGCCCAATCTGCTGCGCGGCGAATTCACACCACCAGCTCATAACGACGGAGACGCCCGAGCGCACATCTACCGCTCCGTAGGCGGCGCGGCCTGGGAACAACTTTCTGGCGGGCTTCCAGAGCCTCTGGACTATATGGCCTACGCGCTGGTTACCGACCCTCATACATCTGGACACCTGTACGCGGGGCTTGCCAATGGTGATGTCTGGCACACTCAAGATTATGGCGATTCATGGGAGCAGATGCCCTTTAATCTAGGGGGCATTCACCACACCATGATTATAATTTAGCAGGAGACAAAATATGGAATTTAACCATGAGCACCCAATATAACTCCGCGCTGCGCGCTCTTCACCGTCCTGACTCTCTTTGGGGGTTTGGCTCTAGGACTTATAGCTGGCAGCCTGACATTCGAAATAATCCCTGGCAGTAGTGTCGATAATGTCCAGCTAGGGCACGCTGCGATTGCGGCAGTCCCGGCGTTGATTGGATTTCTGGCTGGCGCTGCGATTCTAGGAGGGGGTTACCTGGGGTTGAAACTCTCAAACTGGGGAACTCTACGAAAAAATTCAAGTCTAAATGTCCACTAATCTGGTCACTTCCCCAAAGCGGTATAATCATAAAGGATGAATCGGACAATAAATGTAAGGATTCCGCAGAACCATTTGGAAATTACTGCCGATGTCTCATATCTTGGTGGAAGATGGCTACGCGTCGCGCGAGTGATTTGGATCATCCTTTTTGGCATTGCGCTGCTCATCTTTTTCACTTCACTGCCCGGATATACAATCCGCATTACTGAGGGCATTCCAACTCATGGTGCAGTTGAAGAGCCAGGCTCTGGATTCATTCTCCTGCAAGGGGTCAATGTATTCATTTCCATCGCTTCGGGCGCACTTTCTATCGCGTTGTCATTGGTTCTCTTCCGGCGTAAGTTCGAGAACCCTGCCGTAGCTGCGGTCTCCTTTTACCTTTTGCTGTATGGGGCGATCATGACCGGGCCCCTGGAAGCCTGGGGATATTATTGGATGGGCAGCACCGACTTCGCCATCAATATCCAGGCCCTGTTAATGGCTACCCCGACTGTTGCCTTGTTAGCTCTGTTCCCAAATGGCAAGTTTGTACCTGGCTGGATGCGTTGGGTGTTAATTGCTTCGGTCCCTTGGAACTTTCTTGCATTCCTGTACCCGCTCAATACCGAGAATATCGCCGGTCTGGTGATCTTAGGGTCACTATGGGCAACGCTATTAGGAACGGGCTTTTATGCTCAGATTTTCCGTTACCGGCTGATTTCCACCCCAGATGAACGTCAGCAAACTAAATGGGTATTGTTTGGCTTCGGTTTGTGGCTGGGGCATAGTTTGCTCACTACGTACCCCTATTTCTACCTCACCAGCTTACCTGCAGGTGCTCTTCAACCCTGGTGGGCGCCCCTCCTTGAACTTGGTTGGTGGCTTTCTCTGAATATTATCCCCGTTACGATGGCAGTTGCCATAACTCGCTCTCGGTTATGGAATATCGATATCGTAATCAATCGCACCTTGGTGTATGTGTCATTAAGCGTAATCACCATGGCAATATATATTCTATCTGTTGGGGCGTTAGGAAATCTCCTAAATATTGGTGATAACACATTCATCGCTTTCCTGACGACTGGCTTGGTCGCAGTTTTATTTCAGCCTATAAGGGAGCGATTGCAAACAGCTATCAACCGTCTGATGTATGGAGAACGCGATGACCCGGTGGCAGTGATCACAAAGCTAGGGGAACAAATTGAACACACTGGAACAACCGAAGCGGCTTTAAAAGGCATCGTTGAAACCGTGGCTCAGACTCTCAAGCTTCCTTATGTAGCAATTGAACTAGGAAATTCGGGGGAGATTGTCACCAGGTACGGCCTACCAGTCTACGAGACCATACGCCTACCCCTGGTCTACCAAGGCGAATCTGTGGGCTACTTTGTGGTTGCTCAACGCGCCCGCGAGGAATCCTTTTCCCTAAAGGATCACCAACTATTAGAGAATATCGCCCGACAGGCAGGTGCTGCTGCCCACAATGCCTTACTAACCACGGATCTAATACGTGCCCGTCAGCGACTTATCACCACCCGCGAGGAGGAGCGTCGTCGCATTCGCCGTGATTTGCATGATGGTTTGGGTCCTCAACTTGCCAGTCAAACTCTGACTTTGAGCGCAGCGCGACGGTTGATAACCAAGGAACCTCAGAACGCTGATGCCCTGTTAGCTGAAGCCATCAGACACGCTCAAACTGCTACCGAGGACGTTCGACGCTTGGTTTACGATCTGCGCCCGCCAGCGCTGGATGACCTTGGCTTAATTGGAGCACTTGAAGCACAGATACAACGCTTTGAGCCTGGTAATATGCAAATCCGATTGAGCGTGCCCGACACACTGCCATCTCTACCGGCTGCGGTTGAAGTTGCCTGCTACTTAATCAGCCAGGAAGCGCTAAACAATGTGATGAGGCATTCGGGAGCGTCGACTTGTAAAATTACGCTTAGTGTGAACGAAGTTCTACACTTGGAAATTCAAGATAATGGAACAGGAATCCAATCTGAGCGGGGCAGTGGAGTGGGGTTACATTCTATGCGACAACGGGCGCAAGAGTTGGGTGGGTCATTCAAAATCGAATCCAGGCTTGGCGAGGGAACGATAATTATCGTTCAGCTGCCGATGAATTTACCCAGGAGCAAAGATGGAGAAGATCCGAGTTCTGATCGCTGATGACCATCCAGTGTACCGCTTTGGTCTGCGCTCCCTGCTGACCTCGTTCCCGGAAATGGAAGTGGTCGGTGAAGCGGAGACAGGTCAAGATGCCATTCAGCAAGCTGCCCAATTGCAGCCGGATATCATCTTGATGGATATCAATATGCCTGGAATTAACGGTATCGAGGCCACTCGCAGTATCTTGGAGAAAAATCCTGGAACCGCGATTTTAATCATTACTATGTTTGATGATGAGACTGTTTTTCATGCCATGCAAGCGGGTGCATTGGGGTATATTCTCAAAGGTGCTGACCCCGAAGAGACTGAGCGCGCCATTCGCGCAGTGGCTAGTGGTGAAGCGATTTTCAGTCCACAAGTCGCTGAGCGATTGATTAACTACTTTGGTCAGCATAAACCATCACCAACCCCCAAGTACTTTCCTGAACTCACGGATCGTGAGTTAGAAATTTTGGAACTCGTTGTTCACGGCCTAACCAATTCCGCTATTGCGGAGCGATTGGTATTATCACCAAAAACAGTTCGTAACCATGTTTCGAATATTTTTGGCAAATTACAGGTCAGTAATCGCACGCAAGCCATCCTGCGGGCGCGGGGCGCGGGGATTGGGAAATAGGGGAAATTGATGCAGCACAACTTGATGAATCAAAATACCTGATACAATTCCGCTGACATCATTAATCAGTGGAGAATTATTTTGTTAAATAAACTCAACCCCGAGGTTCAAAAGGGGTGGCTTTATCTGTTAGCAGGAGTGATGTGGTCTGGGGTGGGGATATGGCTGTGCTATCTCGCATATGGTTGGTTACACCCCGTCAGCCGGATGTTGGCATATGGCATGGGCAGCGTCGGTGCAATTTTGGCATTGACCATCTATGTCTTTGGATTCTCAGCGTTTGCCAGGCGCAATATCCAGCGAATTGACCGCTGCCCAAAAGAGCGTGTTTGTATTTTTGCTTTCCAAAGCTGGACCAGTTACCCATTGGTAGTTTTTATGATTTCGTTGGGTATATTTCTGCGAAAATATTCTCCTATCCCTAAGCCTTATCTGGCTGCTATGTATATCGGTATTGGCGGCAGTTTATTCCTGGCTAGTTTTCTCTACTATCGTACATTGTTTGACATTCGCACAGAGCCAAGTAAAATCAAAAAATGAGAATCAGTTCATTATTTAGGAGATGACCTATGGAAAAATATTTCTTTATCTTTGGCGCCTTTTTGGCTGGATTAGCCGTAGCGGCGGGCGCCTTTGGTGCGCACGGATTGGAAAACATGGTCTCACCTGATCGGATTGCCATTTGGGAAAAAGCTGTCCGCTACCAGATGTACCACGCTCTGACTCTGATCTTGATATCTTGGGCTCACACACATTGGTGGAGCAGGAGCAACACGCTCCGGGCGGCGAGTTGGTTCTTTGTCTTGGGCATTATCTTGTTCTCAGGCAGCTTGTATTACCTGGTCGCCAATGGTGAACTGGCCTACAACGGCATCAGCCTTGGAATTCTAACCCCCATTGGGGGTGTCTTTTTCATTTTTGGATGGATTGCCCTGATGATCGCTGCTTGGCGAGGATAACGAGAAATGAAACCACGACTAAGGATTAGATAATTGCGAGATTTGGAAATCTCGACTACGGGATTTTTATTTTTGTGACATCTGTAGCCGGAATATCCATATTCCGTTATTTGGTAGTTGTAGAATCAAAAAAGGTGCGTACTGAGAAATCATGTAGTACGCACCTTTTTTAGGAATTCTTGCGGTTGACTATTCAATGGCTTCAAAGCGCGCCTGGAAGAAGCGCAAATACTCCGGTTCATAGACCATCTTCAAGCCTTTGGTCTGTTTGCGGTTGTCATAGACAGCTTTTAGGCTCTCGGCAACCACATCCATATGCGCCTGAGTGTAGACGCGCCTGGGGATTGTCAGGCGAGTCAACTCCAAGGCTGGGTAGCGATGGTCTCCAGTTTTGGGGTCACGTCCCGCGCTGACAACGCCGCGTTCCATTGAGCGCACACCCGAGTCGAGATAAAGTTGAGCGGCTAATGTTTGGGCGGGGAACTGATCCTGGGGGATGTGATCATAGAATCGTTTTGCATCCACGAAGATCGCGTGACCACCGATGGGCTCCATAATGGGGATGGCCCAATCCAGGAGCAATTTACCCAGGTATCGAACTTGGCGCACGCGCGAGGCAACGTGATCGTCTTGTACACCCTCTTCGATACCAATGGCCAGCGCTTCCATATCGCGGCCGGCCATACCGCCATATGTGTGCAGCCCTTCGTACACGACAACCATATTGCGGGCTTTCTCAGCTACCTCAGCCTGATTGACTGCTAGCCAACCCCCAATATTGACCAGGTTATCCTTCTTAGCGCTCATCCAGGCGGCGTCTGTGTAGCTGCAAAACTCCAAAAGAATTTCAGCGATGGACTTGTCGATATAACCTTCTTCGCGCTCCTGGATGAAGAAGGCATTTTCGTACATGCGTGTGGCATCGAGATAGACACGGATGCCATGTTTGTCACAGAATTTTTTCAAAGCCTTTACATTGGCCATGCTGACCGGCTGCCCACCAGCCATATTGACTGTTCCCGCCAGGCTGACATAGGGAATCTTGTCTGCGCCAACTTTATCTACCAGGGCTTGCATTTTTTCGAGATCCACGTTGCCCTTGAAGAGGTGTTGATCTTTGGGGTCATGCGCCTCATCGATGATCACATCCACAAAGGTGCCGCCAGCCAATTCTTGGTGCAGGCGAGTGGTGGTGAAGTACATATTGCCGGGAATATAGTCACCTTCTTTGATCGTCGCCTGGCTGATGAGATGCTCTGCGCCGCGACCCTGGTGGGTGGGCACCACATATTTGTAGCCATAGTATTTCTGTATGGCCGATTCCAGGTTGTAGAAGTTGCGGCTGCCGGCGTAGGCTTCGTCGCCCATCATCATGCCTGACCACTGACGGTCGCTCATGGCGCTGGTGCCGCTGTCCGTTAGCAGATCGATATACACATCTTCAGAGCGCAACAGGAAGGTGTTGTATCCGGCTTCCTTGCAGGCCTTGAGACGTTCTTCAGCGCTGATCATGTGGATGGGTTCGACCATTTTGATCTTCCATGGTTCGGCCCAAGACCGGCGACCGAATTGCTGACCCATGGTTTGAAATTTGTGATTGGACATGCTGCCTCCTAGGGTTGAGTTGTTTCTATAATTCAAGGGGATATTTTTGTTGTTAGCTGTAGCCGGTCTCCTGACCGAGTCGTCAGCGCACGGTCAGGAGACCGGTCTAAGCAGGTTGATTCAATTATTTCAGGGGAATGATTGTCGAATTTTTTACTTCTCTTAAAACAAGACTGGTATGAATTTGTGCGACTCCTGGAATTGGAGTCAAACGATTGACCAGGAAATCTTCTAAGTCTTCTGAGTTGCCGGCTAACACTTTGAGTAAATAGTCATGGTCGCCAGTGACGAAATGAACTTCAAGTACTTCGGGCATTTCCTGAACAGCCATGTGAAAGCCTTCAACTTGCTCAGTGTCGTGCAACTGTAATCTGACACGCACAAAGCAGAGCATATCGTATCCGGCCTGTTTTCTATCAACTAAGGTTACATACCGGTCGACGTAGCCGCTTTCCTCGAGACGGCGTACCCGCGCGTGCGTGGCTGGCGGCGACAGGTTTACACGCCGTGCTAGCTCGGTGTTGCTGATGCGCGCATCGGCTTGCAGTTCAGCCAAGATCAATTTGTCGAGATCATCAAGGATGTTATTAGTCATGTTCTTAGTTATTAAAATATCTCAATTATGTCAATTAGTCAATGATTATTAGGTAAATTATATAAAATAGCGAATAAAAACTTCTTGATGCTGTAAAAACCTTTCAATTATTCTAAATGATCCTCAGCAGAAGACGATTCTACGAATAAGTGAAAGAGTTGATACGTATGAATCAAGTGACCTAATGATGTATACTAATTTTGATTTGCATGATTTGTAATTTGGCACGGGCGTGCCGCCGCTTCAGAATACTCAGATAGCACACGTGGTAAGCGCACTAGCGTGCGCTACTACGATCATAGTGAAACGAATGGAGTTGATATGAACTCAAAGCAATCCTCTGAAATCAATACCCATTTTACATATCCCCTCATCAAGAGTGATCCATTACTGGCCGATATTCTAGAACGCGAAGGTCAACGTCAGGCAGATCAAATTGAATTGATCGCCTCTGAGAATATCGTCAGTCAGGCAGTGTTAGAAGCCTTGGGAGACACGATCACCAACAAGACTGTTGAGGGTTATCCAGGGGCGCGATATCACGGCGGAGCCAAGATCCTAGACGAGGCAGAGCGAGCGGCCATCGAACGGGCGACATCTTTGTTCGGCTGCCAATTTGCCAATGTGCAGGCCCATTCGGGGTCACAGGCTAACCAGGCAGTATTTGTAGCTTTACTCAAACCGGGTGATACAGTGATGAGTATGGCTCTAACGGCCGGCGGGCATCTCAGCCATGGCGCAGCGCCCAATATGTCTGGTAAGTGGTTCAATGCCGTGCAGTACGGCGTTGATCCGCACACGGGATTGCTGGATTATGATGAATTAGAACGCTTGGCACTAGAACATCAACCCAAGTTGATCATCGCCGGTGGTTCGGCCTACCCGAGGGTAATCGATTTCCCTTTGATCCGTTCGGTTGCAGATGGTGTTGGGGCTACTTTCTTGGTGGATATGGCCCATTTCGCTGGGTTAGTGGCCGGCGGTGTACATCCCAACCCTTTGCCCCATGCGCATATTGTCAGTTGCACAACCACCAAAACACTGCGGGGACCGCGCGGAGGGCTGTTGCTCACAGATGACCCGCAGCTGGCCAAGAAAATTGACACAGCCATCTTTCCGGGGATGCAGGGCAGTGTGCATCCGAATACCATTGCGGCCAAAGCCGTATGCCTGGGCGAAGCGATGCGGCCTTCGTTTAAGGATTATGCCCAAAAAGTTATAGATAATGCTCGAGCATTGGCTGACGCAATAGAGCAGCGTGGTTTGGGCATCTGCGCGGGGGGAACGGACACACATATTGTATTGGTAGATTTGAAACCTTTTGGTTTGTTAGGAACTCGCTCTGAGCAGGTTTTGGAAGATGCTAATATTACATGCAATAAAAATCCCATCCCATTTGATTCCCCAAATCCCAAGCAATGGACGGGATTGCGCCTGGGTACTGCTGCATGTACAACGCGCGGGATGGATGCAGAAACGTTTACGGTGATCGGCAATTTGATTGCAGACATGTTAGATGCATTAGCGGGGAAAGACGTTCCAGATGCTGCCGTGGTTGGGCGCGTCAAAACCCAGGTGGCTGAGATTTGCCAGCAACATCCGACTTACTTGTTTGAGACTCCCATATAAAACCACAGATGAACACAGATAAACGCGGATGTATATCAAATAATATCTGTGTTCATCCCATTCATCTGTGGTTATTTTTTGAAAACTTCTTCTGCAAGATAGCCCTGCCACACTTTGGAAACTGGGCCTGTCATTGTAATTTCGAAATCTTCAGCGATGGAAATCTCCAACTCTCCCCCCGGCATCTGTACGCAGATTTCGCTATCACACAACCCTAGCCGATGTGCGACAGCCGCCGCCGCACAACTGCTGCTGCCTGAGGCCAGGGTGTACCCAGCACCGCGTTCCCAAATTTCGATTTGAATATTTGCTTTATCTAATACCTTCATGAACTGGACGTTGGTACGGTTGGGGAAGCGCGACTCATTTTCGATCCTACTCCCCCACTTCTTGGCATTATCTGCTGAAATTTGGTCACGCAGAATGACGCAATGGGGGTTTCCGACAGTGACAGCAGAATAAGTAAATTCTTGTCCGTCAATCAGCATCGTCTCATTGATAACCTCGCGCTGGGGGCCTTCGACCGGGATTGCGTGGCTATCGAAGTTGGCCTTTCCCATTTCAACTATGGCACCCTTCCCACCTTGATGGACCGATGCTTTGACCTCTCCCACTGACGTCATGATATGGAAAGATTCTGAGCCAACTCGATCCGCGTCCCAGAGGTAGCGAGCAAAAATGCGCAGTCCGTTGCCGCTTTTCTCGGCTTCGCTGCCATCGGGGTTGAAAAAGCGCGCTGAGAAGTATTTTTCAGTTGGATTGGAGCAGTCTAGGACAATGCCATCGGAGCCTATCCCACTTTGGCGGTCGCAGATTTGTTGGATCTGGGTAGGAGTGAGTGGTGAACTCAAATCTGATTCGCTGACCACGATATAGTCATTGCCCAGGCCATGGTATTTTTGGAACAAAACCGATGAGAAGCTTGTATCGGAATTTGGTAGAGGCATATCCCGACGCATTAAATCATTGGGTGTTTCGCGCTTTCTGATCGAAGTGGCCTGACCGTCTTCGAGCCAGAGTATCGCAGGGCGCGTGGCGCCGTTGTAGTTGCTGGCCATGCTGAGTTGGTAGGCCCCACTGACGGGGATGGCGATAAGTTCTCCAGAGTTTATCTCAGGAAATGGGAGATCTTCAATGAGCACATCGCCGCTTTCGCAGAATGGACCAGCTAGCCAAGCAGAATCCGCATTGGGTCTCTGGGGATTGATTATGGGTAGCGCAGAGTAGCGCGCCTGATAGAGGGCGAAACGCGGATTATCTGCCAGACCGCCATCGAGCAGAATCCATCTCCTTTCAGGGGTGTGCTTGATTGTACCTGCCCGGTAAATGGCGACTCCGGCTTTGGCTACCAAACTGCGACCAGGCTCCAGTTGCAGGCGCGGGAGCGGGATACCTCTCTGGGAGCAGCCATCCACAACAATTTCAGATGCAAATCGAACGAAATCTTCAATCGATGGGTGTGGGAGATCATTTTCATGATAAGGA
>CAYQQX010000162.1:0-10699 GCA_964419495.1 uncultured Anaerolineales bacterium | reverse complement strand
TAACCCTTTCTGGGGAAAATTCAGCCACAACGAAACATATTTTGATCGAGCTCCGTCAGGTTGTTAAGACGTACGAAACACCGGCAGGTTCGTTTACGGCGTTAAAAAATATTGACTTACAAGTAAATGCCGGAGAATTTGTTGCTGTTATCGGCAAATCTGGCAGTGGAAAATCTACGCTTATTAACATGATCACCGGCATTGACCGCCCTACATTAGGGGAAGTTATTGTTGGCGGAAATCCAATCCATAATCTCAATGAAGATCAAATTGCGATTTGGCGTGGATTAAATCTGGGTGTCATCTTTCAGTTCTTTCAGCTCTTACCTACATTAACTGTGCTAGAGAATGTGATGCTGCCGATGGAGCTAAGGCAAACCTTTCCTCAAAGTGAACGAAAAGAAAGAGGGCTACATCTTTTGGAACAAGTAGAATTAGCCGATCAAGCCTTCAAATTCCCATCCGCAATTTCTGGGGGGCAGCAGCAGCGGGTTGCGATTGCCCGTGCCCTGGCCAATGATCCAGATGTCATCGTGGGAGATGAGCCTACTGGCAGCCTCGACTCAAAAACGGCGGACTCTATATTCCAAATATTTGAAGAATTTGTTTCACAAGGCAAAACTATCCTGCTCGTTACCCATGATCGCGAGTTAGCTGGACGTATTCCTCGAGTTGTTTTTATTGCCGATGGCGAGATTACCGATCAGATTGTAGCATCAGCATTACCAAAATTATCTAGTGAAGAATTAGCACAGGTTTCATCTAAGCTAGAACCGGTTAAATTTGAACCAGGTGATACGATCATCAAGCAAGGTGATCCCGCTGATCATTTCTATATTATCGTCAAAGGTCAGGTCGATATCATCCTGCGACATGCCAGCAACACCGAAGTAATCATTGGTCAATTGAGTGCTGGCCAATACTTTGGAGAAATGGGTCTTATAGAAAATCGACTACGTACGACCACGGTAAAAGCATCTTCAGACTCGGATGTGATAGTCATGCAGCTTGATCGAGAAAGTTTTGTGGATTTAGTCTCTGATTCAAGTATGACCCGTGAAGATATTATTCATTCGATGCGCCGTCGGGTAATGAAACAATACCTCTCACAGATATTGCCAGGACTATCGATGAGTCAATTGGATGATATTCTTCTCGCCGTGGAAGTAACAGAATTTCAGCCAAACACGATGATGTCCGAGCGAGGATCCACTGCCGAGGCATTATCTATCATCATCGAAGGCCAGGTAGAGGTTGTCGATGAGTCAAATCAGGTAATCGACACTTTGGAACAGGGTGGATCCTTTGGAGAAATGAATTCACTGCAAAATGGGCTATACCCAGCAAGATTTCGAGCGTCAAAAACTACGAAAGTGATGCAAGTCCCCTATGATCTGATGCAACAGCTTTCTGCTGACCTTTCAGAAAAGGAAGCCTCCAAGATACTCAGACGACGATACCTTGAGTTGGCGATTGGTGAATTCATCCCCGGTTTGCAGCGCAGAAAACGAGATATCAGTTTAGATTTTCTCAATGAAAGTGAATCTACTCAAAATTGATCGTTTCACGCACGGTCAATTTGGCCGCATTCCGCCCTGGAATTACACTGGCAATTATTGATAAAACAATGACGATCCCCAACCACGTCAATGGCCCTTCGATGGGAAATGTGTGTGTCAACGATGTGCGCAGTAAGGTAACGCCGACAGCATTTCCTAATGCGATTCCCATTGGATACGCAATGATTACAGCGAAGATCCAACTCATTACGCCAACAAAAATACCCTCAATTACGATAATTAGCGATAACTGATTTCTCACACCACCTACAGACCTGATAATGCCAATTTCCTTGGTACGCTCCAACACATTGAGCGTCATCATGCTGGTTAGCCCCAATCCGCCGACGAATCCAAAAATTAGGCTGGTGATTTGTAATAAAACAAGCAGAATTTCAAACGCGTCATCTAGCGCCTTACGTACATCAGATTGCGGTAGCGCCTTACGTACATCAGATTGCGGTAGAACAGAACCGATACCAATATTACGTTCTTTAAACATTATTTCGATGTCAGTGATGACCTGATCGGTATTCTCCCCACCAATGCTGATGAGAACACTATCGACCTTTCCAGGTGAGCGCAAAACCTTGGAAAGTTGTGTGAAATTGACATAGCCAATCGGTGACATAAAGAATTCTGCGCCGCCTATAACCTGGCTGGTTGAAATGCCAACTACCTGCCAGCTAGTACGTTGGCGACCGACCCTAAACTCAATTTCATCACCCACTTTGAGATTGGACTCAATGCTCAATAGATCAATGTTGATTACAACGGCATTGGTGTCTTCAGTATTCAGCCAGCGGCCCTCGATTATTTGTGGCTGAATAAAAGGTGAAGCCGGCTCCAAACCAATTAATTCAATAATCTGGATTGATTCACTCCCATCTGGCATCACTCGGAATGCCCGCCCCGTCAATCTAGGTTCCACCAATTCTACATTGGTTAGTTGCATCACCAATGCTTCAATCTTCCTAAAATCATGCGTTCCTCTGAGGTTGACTTTTACATCTTCTTGCCAATAGTCAGAAATTCCGTCGACAGTTATTTCAAAGGATTCCTGCACGCTGGTTACAGAAATCCAGATTGCCCCAGCAATACAAAGTGTAATAGAGGCAAAGACGAGGCGAACTTTTTGCCGGAATATATTTCGAAAAGGATAAAGAATGGTAGCGGGCAGATTGGGGATTGCACTGAGAAGCTTCTCAAATCTATTTACGCCAAATTGCACATTTTGCCCACTTGAATACCCAATGGATTCTCGTACCGTGAGTCGAGCTGCCTTAAGTATTGGAAATAAAGCAGCCAAGCAAGGAACGGCGATGGCAACGAAAATCTCCACCAAATAGTTTTGAGTTGGCACATCGAAATCGATGATCTCAAAATTGATCAGCCCGGCGAAGAACACACTGGTTAGATATGAAAAGCCAATAGATAAGGGAACCGTAACAATCAATGCCAATCCCCCAAAAAACATAACCATACGGATGTACATGCGCATGATCTGTCTGCTAATCCCGCCTACCGCTTTGATGGTACCGATTTGTTGAGTCTGCTGCGCAAGTTGTGCGGAGACAATGTTGATGATGAGAAAAACACCCAGGAACAAGCCCAAAACACTTAGCACCGCCAGTATAAGCAGCACGGATTGCATAATGTTATCCAACTCGTGCTTACCAGGATCAGGGATATCTTTTTGAGTGATAATATGACCATTGGTTTCCGCAACTCGGGTGACCGTATCGACAACACCCTCAATGTGATCCTCATCAAAGCGGTTTCCGGCCACTGTAAAATCTAACATGGCGAAATCGCGTTTTCCAGTGAGTTCCTCCAAGGTTTCCTGGGTCACATACCCATAAGTGACCAGTGAGAACGCAGAAGAAATCTGAGTGACATCATGGACTGAACCAGCCAGCCTGAGTTCTTGTGATTCCCGATTGCCGAATTCGACTGTGACCGTATCTCCTATCTCAAAAGGCAACGCTGCCAGGGAAGCCCTCTCCAACAAAATCATATCGTCTGCCGGTGGCCATTCCCCTTTTTCCGAAGTGATTTTATCGATTTTCATGGCCTCATAATCAGAGCGCACGATCAACTGCAGTAACTGCCATCGATTAGGACCAACTTGAATTCTGCCCCAGGCTTCATTTCTCCCCTCAACGTATTCAATCTCCGGGATACGGGCAACTCGCTTTACTAAACTATCATCAAATTTCCATGATACGGATATCGTGGCACTAGCCGGGTTTGCCTCGAGATATGTATTGGTGAGGTTGGTGGATAAAATGAACCACACTCGTGCCAAACTCCCCATCGAGAATACACAAACCGCAATGGTAAGCACCACCAAAAAAGTGCGCATTCGGTGCTGCCAGATATCCCGAATTATTTTGCGAGTTTGCAGGTTAAACATTCATCGCCCGATAGAATTCCGTAACGCTCCAGCCAATCCTGAAAAGTTGGTCCAATTCTTTGAAGTATACTATGGCCCGAAAGGTAAAGGATATATGCATATAACACTTTTGGCCATCGGTTCACGCGGCGATGTTCAACCCATGATCGCGCTTGGTGCAGGCTTTAAGGGTGCTGGTTATCATGTTCAATTGGGCGCTCCAGCTAATTTTCAATCAGTAATTGAGGAGCGTGGAATAGATTATTTCTGTATCGCACCTGATTTCACGAAAGTGATGGCCAGTGAAACCGGGTACCGTATGATGACTGCTGGCGAGAATTCTATCCTGTACATAGATTGCATTGCCAGAATTGCGGAGACTTTTTCTGACCAAATGATGGATTCAACCTAGAATGCCTGCCAGGGAACTGAGGCGATTGTTTTCAATCCCTTCTCCCAAATTGGGTATCTGGTTGGCAAGAAGTTAGGGATCCCAACCTGGGCTACCTGGATCTATCCCATTGGGCGGACACGCCATTTCCCGTTGGTTGGCACGCCCACCTGGCTATCATTGGGTATAGCCTATAACCGTAGTACCTATTTCATTTATGAAATGATTGGCAAATATTATCTTCATGGCTTATTTGAAGAATGGCGGAAATGGTTAAAACTGAAGCCCATGACTTTTTTGGGATTTTTCGAAGAATTATATCGTGAACGAATTCCATTTCTATATGGTTACAGCGAGCACATAATTCCGAAACCCCCCGATTGGCCTGGCTGGTTCTCCGTGACCGGGTATTGGTTTCTTGATCATCTCCCCAACTGGCAGCCATCTGAAGCTTTGGTCAACTTCCTGACAGAAGGTCCGCCTCCAGTTTATGTTGGCTTTGGCAGTATGCGCGATGGCGACGCCAGCAGATTAGCACAGATTGTGGTACAGGCGATAAAATTGAGCGGTCAGCGTGCCATCTTGACCAAGGGCTGGGGGGGGCTTGATCCCGAACATGTACCAGAGGATGACATCTTTTTTATCCGTAATGTTCCCCACGATTGGCTCTTTCCAAAAATGGCAGCGGTAGTGCATCACGGTGGTGCAGGTACGACAGCCGCTGGATTGAAGGCCGGTGTACCATCCGTGATTGTTCCGTTTTCTGGTGACCAACCCTATTGGGCAAAGCAGATGTTCACAATTGGTGTTTCTACACAACCTATCCCCTACGCAAATTTATCCGCACCGAAATTGGCAGCGGCGATTCGCAAAGCTACAACGGATCAACAAATGCGCAAACATGCCGCCAAAATAGGTCGAAAAATTCGTGCTGAAGATGGCGTGGCGCGTGCCATTGAAGTTTTTGAGTGCTCCCTGGCTACTCGGTGAAATACTTGGCCCAGGGTGTATTGGCAAAATATGCTTTGAGTTCGGCATAGTTGGCGATTAGATCATTCAAAGGGCGGATATTTTGTTTTATCAACCTTGAATGTAAAGGTCGAGCAGGAACACCAAGAAATTCGAGAATCTGATCACCGGCCCGCTTCGGCTGTGCTACCAATGCTTCATAGAAAATATCTAATTTCCTATGCGCGGCAAAGAAATCATCGTATTGCTCTTCATGTCGAATAATTTTGTTGAAATGCCATTCACAAGAATCTATTGGAATTTCTACCTGCCGTTCAGTTTCGCGATCTTGTGGATCATGGATGAGAAATCGTCTGGTTTCAATCGCCAGCATCAATGACGCAATGGTGGCTAATTTGTTACGTCGTTTTAAATGAATTATTTTCAAATCATCAGACCGCTTCAAACATTGGCGTACATCGGCAATATCCGGCACACCGTGCATCTCACCATATGAATCTTCTAACTGCCCATATAGGATCTTAAAACCCACGCTAGCTTCTCCACCCTGTCTCTGCATGATATATTCTAGATAAGGCACTAAGCCTAATTCGAGTATTTTTTCCTTGACACCCTCTTTATTATTTAGGGAATTGGGGCCAAAAGGTTCCCAGAATTGACGAATAAGTGGATGAGAACCAAGTGCAGTTAATAAATAATTGGACCCCGTTCTGGCATTGCAAATTACCAAGAATCTCGCTGGTGGCTTCGTAATGACCCGACGAAGAAAATTTGATATGTTTTTGTTATATTGCCATCCATTATTTAGCATTCTAAAGTGTAAAAAAGGTCTTTGTATGTTACGGCCAAAGTTTTTTTCTGCATTCGAACGCATTGTTTACCTTTGATGATTTATCGATTCTCTTAAAACTTAACTCATGTTACGCAAAAGTGGACTGTTGAAGATTTCAAACCTGCCCTCACCCTCCGCCTTCTCCCAAAGGGAGAAGGTTAGGATGAGGGAGAACGGCAGCTTCCTTTGTTTTTCTGCGTAACATGAGAACTTAATACTGCTCACCGGCTACTCAGTGAAATAAATAGCCCAAGGTGTATCGGTGAAGTATGCCTTGAGTTTGGCATAGTTGATATTGATCATTAACGGAATCCCTGTGCTTGAAGGTTGAAAAGCTGGGCGTAAGTACCTTCATTGGCCATCAACTCATTGTGGTTGCCAAATTCAGTAATCTTTCCTTTTTCTATTACCGCAATGCGATCGGCCAAGCGAACCGTGCTGAAGCGGTGTGAAATCAGCACGGCCATTTTTCCTTCCGTCAATTCATGAAATTGTTCAAAAATCTGGAATTCATGTTGGGCATCCAGAGAGGCAGTCGGTTCATCCAAGATTAATAACTCTGCATTTCGCATAAAAGCCCGGCTCAAGGCTACCTTTTGCCACTGCCCAATGCTTAATTGAAATCCTTCATCAAACCATTTACCTAATCGGGTAGCATAGCCCTTGGGTAAGTTCTCCAGTACCTCATGAGCACCCCCTTTTTGCGCAGCCGCCACAATTCGTTCTTGATCGTCGACATTTTCGATCTGCCCAAAGCCGATATTTTCAGCCGCAGTAAACTGATAACGTACAAAATCTTGAAAGATCACGCCAATTTTTTTATGCCATTGCTGCAGGTCATATTGCCCCAGTTCAACCCCATTGACCAGAATGCGCCCTTCGGTTGGTTCATACAGACCGGCCAGGATTTTCACAAGCGTCGTTTTTCCAGCCCCATTTAGTCCAACTAAGGCTAGCTTTTCGCCGGGGTGTAGCTTCAGGTTGATATTCCGCAGTGCCCAATCCTCTTGCCCTGGGTATTTAAATGACAGGTTTTCAAACACGATGGCATGATTGATCGAAACTGGCAAGTTGAGTGGATCGGCAGGAATAGTAAGCTGCGATTCCAACTTCAGAAACTCAAAGACATTGTTGACGAACAGATTGTTCTCATATAGCTTCAGCAATGTATTCAGGATGGTTTGTCCCAGGTAATGACTGCGTTCAAATGCTTCAAGATTTAACACTGCATCGCCAAATGTGATCGTTTGAGCTATCGCCCGAAAGATGATCCAGGCAATGGCGACAAAATACCCAACTAAACCTAGCAACCCCCACATTACGCTGACCACGCTCCTTCTTCGTGCCAATTGCATGTCTTCTCGGAACAATTTCCAAAACCAATCGATATACCGCCGCAGCAAAGTTTGGCCCAACCCAAACAGTTTGATCTCTTTGGCATTTCTATCAACGGTGAGAAGCCGCTCATAGTATTTCATCTCTCGCCGTTCAGGAGCCTGCCCGGTTAACAAACGAAAGGTCAATTGTCCATATCTCTGCTGCATCCCAAAGCTAGGCAGGGTTGCCCCGACTAAAATCAGAATCAGCAAGGGATTGAAACGTATCAACAATGCTGCAAACGAAATAAAGGTGATGATCGACTGAACCAGCTTGAATGTTTGAACCACAATGTCTGAGACCCGGAAATCGGCCTCGGCGCGCGCATTTTGCAATTTATCATAATAATCTGCATTTTCAAAATGACTTAAGTCCAGCGTCAGGGCTTTCTCAATGATCAGTTTATGAATATGTAATCGCAGTCGGCTGCGGAGATTTTTTTCTGCCAAAAGACGGGCCTGCACAATCACATTGCTGAGGGCGAGTAATCCGATGATCAGCAATAAGAATGGCACCAAAGCCAAAACACCATTCCATGGTTCAATCTCCTCTGCAACCAGACTCACAATCTCATCGATCATTAGCTTCTTCACCCAGGCGATTGCTGGTGGTACCAACCCTCCAACGGTAGCCATACCTGCCAGCCACAATGTGCCTGCAGCGCTGGCTTGCCAGACCAATTGGAACACTTGCAGCAAGTGTCGGTAGGCTTTATTGAAATTTGATGTAAGCTTCTGGATAGATACGGTCATCTCAGCTAGCCCCAAGTATCTCAAAGTATGAAAATGTAGCATCCTGAGTAACGCGTAATGTAGTGGAGCGTGTATCGAAGGGTGCGGTTTCTCGGATTTCGCCCCTCGATACGACCCACACACAAAGCATTTGTGGTTCTACTCGAGATGAAAGATTGTGTTGGTTGCTTTTCATATCTATCATTTCTCAAGCTTGGATGAAACAATTTCCCAAGCAGATTGCAAACCTAGCCAGCCATATCCCAGCAAATAAAGGGTCAGCATTGGCAGCGTCAGGAAATTTTTTTGCACGCTTGCATAGACGACAGCGATCAACGCCACCCCAAACAAACTCAATTCACCAACTGTGGTCCACAAGATAATTTTGTTTGGTTTGGGAATAGCTTGATCAACACCTGTTCTGGGAGTACGATGGAAGCCACCCCCAAAGCCAGGGATAAAACCAGCCACAAAACCCACGGAAATATTGAATGTGCTACCAACTCCCAAGAAGGTATGTACCGGAAATCCGCCGCGCCCGCCCATCCAATCAATGAGACTGAGCAAAAAGCCTAATCCGATGCCAATCACCAGCAATAAATCCTGAATGCGTGATAGCGAGTTTGGGTAAAATAATTGGGGCAGCTTGAATAGAAAAAACAATACGTACAATAGGTTCATGGCTGGCCAGGTGGCAAAAAGGATTGCGTCCCATTTTTGTAGCCATGAAGATGATCTGCTAAGAATTTTGGGCCACAATTCTCGGATCACCTGGGTGTTGCCTTTTGCCCAACGAAACTGCTGCTGTTTATACGCCAACATTCTGTTGGGCAATTCCGCAAAGGCCAGTAAAGAATCATCATAGGCGATCTTCCAACCACCAAGCTGGGCGCGGTAGGCAATATCGATATCTTCACTCAACGCGTTCACTGCCTGCCAGCCGCCGATATCATCAATGCATGCCCGTCGCCACAACCCTGCCGAGCCAAAGAAACTCGACCAGAGTCCAAGCCGAACGCGTTCGGCCTGGGTTATGGCGAATTCATTTACGGATAAAGTTTGGGCGTATGTCAGGATTGAATCGCGGCTGTTTTGCAGTCCCCAACGGGTTTGAACCAACCCAAATTTATCTGTATCCGGCTGTAAGAAATGGGCTAGAGTCTGCCGCAGCCAGGCAGGCTTCACTAGATAATCGGCATCGAAAATAGCAATAAATTCTCCGGCAGCCTGATGCAACCCATTTTCCAGGTTTCCAGCTTTATAGCGATGGCGAGTTGGTCGGCGAAGATGGCTGATATCGATACCCGTTTTCTGCCAGCACTGCACACTTTTTGCAATGATTGCGGTGGTTTCATCGGTTGAATCGTCCAACACCTGAATTTGCAATTTGTCATGTGGATAATCCAGGGCGCAGACCGAATCGATGAGACGCACTACAACTTCCTTTTCATTGTAGACGGGCAATTGCACAGTTACCTGAGGTAATTCCGCTTCGGCCATTTTAATTTTCTCGCCAGGCCCTTTAAGCTTGATCCCGGCCGAAATCAGGATATTCCGCATGGTATACAAACTAATGCCTAACAGAAACAGGTAAGAAAAGAATATCACCACATGCATTGTTAGGCCAAGTTATTCTCAGAAATCAGGAAATCCCGATACCTTTCAACCAACTCCCGATCAATTACCGGGCAAACGATACCCAAACCTTCCAGAAAACGCAGCGTATTCTGACAATCGATGGTCTGTTCAAATTCCTCTAGCCCAGTTGGCGGAAACATTGGCAAAAATGGGATTAACTCATTTTCAATCCCTTCATCAGCCTGCTGTGTTAACATGGCCAACCATTCCTGATAAGTCAACTTATCTAGCAGATCTTTATCACCGGACCATGAAACCAGATTGCTGATCCGCACGCTTTGTGGGTTGATAAGATGAAATGCCTCACCGACAGTCTCTGCAAGACCTGCCAGTTGGACAATCGCTCGACTGACAAAGTCAACCGGGACTACGTTCACGGGAAAGCTTCGATCTGGATAAGTGCCCATCTGATAAACGCCCTTGACCAATCGGCTGGCAAAATCCTGTTTATTTGTCACGCCTGTCTGGCTATGGCCGATAATTAAGCCAGGACGATAAATGGTGCAGGCGACCCCGCGCTCTTGCGCCTGTCGGATCAGTTGTTCAGCCACCCACTTGCTTTGAGCATAGCCGCCAATCAAATTGTGCGGCGAAGATTGATCGGTTTCAACAATTGTGTCCTTTTGCTTATTCCCAAAGAATATAGCAATCGTTGAAGCAAAATGTAGTCGCTTGGATTTTCCCTGGCTGGCAAACCGTAAGATTTCTTGCACCCCTAAAACATTGGCTCTTTTCAAAGTCTGGTACGGCTGAGTAAGGAGGCGTGCAAAAATAACTTCCCATTTTGAGACGGCTGAACTAATCGGG
>CAYQQX010000161.1:0-10932 GCA_964419495.1 uncultured Anaerolineales bacterium | reverse complement strand
CCAACAAAGTTGAAAAGATACTCGTCAGGATGAACCAACCCATTCATTTCCTCCACTTGGTAAGATGGTTCATATTCTAGCAGAGATGGAGATAACTGGGTTTTTGCGCCTATAATGTTGGTACGAGGTTTTTGTACCCCTCGTGTATTTTTTTATCTAAACCTGATTGACGTATCTGGTTTACTTGGATATAATTAAAATATGAAAGCTCTTTCCCTGGAAGCTCAAAATATCATCTTACAAGACGCCGTCGAGCGCGATACCGTCACGGCGCGAAGACAACGCCTGCTTGAAATCTTGTGGCACGAGCGCTACCTCACTCGTTTTGGCCTGATCGCTCGAGTGGAAGGCATAGTGGGAAAAGGATGCTTTGGAGAATCGGCCTGGGAAGACACCTTTTATCGGGATATGCGCGTGGTCAAGCAAGCCTTTCAGGCTGCCGGGTACGAACTGGCTTACAGCCGAAGTCAAAATCGACCAGGGTATTACTTGCGTGACCAAACCAGTGTCAGCCTGACATTGAGGAGCGTGATGAAAGGGTCTATCGCTGAGTTAGATCTCGGTCAAGTTACCATTACCCGCCAGCTTCAGCCAAGGGAGCGTGTTCAGCAGGGGCTATCCATATCTAATCTTGCCAACCAGGTAGTTGCTTATCGTCAAGACCAACGTAAGGCTCCCCATGCCTAATACGGTGTTGGAATATAGTGAATTCGTTAAATTGGTACTAGCGGCCCTTGAAGCTACTAAAATTCAATACATGATCGGGGGCGCTGTGGCTGCTTGGGCTTGGGGTGAGCCGCGCGCAACCAGAGATTTAGATGTTGTCGTCCAAGTTCCCATCGAAGCAGTGGACCGACTTTCTGAAGAACTGGTCGCTAGAGATATGCTTGTGCCAGCTGACATCATCCTGAATCATATTTTGGACGACCGAGCCGATATACCTATCAATGCAATCCACAGCAACAGTGGCTACAAAGCCGATATTTACCTATTGCGGGAGGGGGATTCTCTGAGGGAAGAAGCCTTCCGGCGCCGAAAATTGGTCGATCTAGGTCCTGCCCTGGGCAAAGTCTACCTGCACTCGCCTGAAGACCTGATTCTGTACAAGTTGTGGTACTACGGCCTGAGCCAACAAACCAAACACCTGCGCGACATTTCTGCTATTGTCATCACGCTAAGGGATAAATTGGATAATGACTATATCCGATACTGGGCGGAGAAAAAAGGCGTTAATACACTATGGGACGAACTCTTGGATCGCATAGAGGATGAGAAAAGAGATTAGGTCATTTCCACGTAGAGACCAAATTCTTCAACCAAGCCTTTCGGGTAAATAAACAGCCTAAAATTAAACCAATTGGGCATTTGGCAAGCCAAAGCTTTGTGTTCTCTTGAGACAATAATTCTGGATAAGAAATTTATAGAGTGCGAGCATGCAATTGCATATCACCACGATGATATCGCCCCCGAAGAGAGTAGTGATTTTGACAGGCAGATTTCATGAAAAACGGCTTGCAATCTTACAAGACTTCAGATAAAATGAACTCAGTACGCGAGAATTACTGAAAAACGAAGCGTGCAGTTTTAAATATAAAAAAAGTGTGCTTGAAAGCACACTCAACGGTTTCTTTCTGAAAAATAAGGCCTAAACACCGACGCCGATTTCTGTCCCCCCTAATTTACTTCAAGATGGGTCCACTCCCGTCGGGACCGCAGAGCGTAACACGTCCAAAAGAGTCAAACGGCTCTGATCAAATGAATAAAACGGTTCGTTTGTAAAGGACTTACGCTGAAAATCGCTCAGTTGCTGCTGGGCGATTTTTGTTTTCGCAAGTCCGTTGGGGGCAATTGTAACCAGGATGGGATCATAGGTCAATTAGGTTGCCACCGGGAATAGACCAATGTTCCTATATGTCCCTATCATTCCCATTTGTCAAAGAGAGCGGGACGAGCCACTTGCCGTCATCTTGCGGATCGAGCGCGTCAATGAGTTGGAAAAGGGGGTCAAATTCGGGGTTGGGTTTGATCCAGGCAATACGGCTTTGCTGGATATCACAGCCGACTTTTTTCAGTAACAATTTCACCAGTTCTTCACGTTCCTGGCGCGTCGCTTGCTCCCAGGCGGCTTGAATATCCAATAATGTTTCAGCAGCCCGGTTAATGACTGGCTTCTTGATCGCCTTCAGCCTGGATAGCTTTTCTTGCAGTGCTTCGACATCCCGCCAAAATACATGCTCCTCGCCATCATACATCCCACGCCTTTTCATTTCGCGCATATCGCGTAATTCTTTGCGGATGCGAGTACGTTCCGTTTCAGGATCAAGGGTGTCTTTCTTCCGGTGTAGTAAAGATTTCACAGCTTCTTCCCAATTGTCTGGCAGGCGCAATAATTTCATGATCTGGGCAATCTGAGCATCGATGACTTCGGCTCGGACACTTTTTTCCAGCATGAGACAATCCGTATATCCTTTTGCCTTGGATGCTTCCCGGTAATATCTGTGAACCCTCGAACTCTGAGCGCGCATACTGCGTCCACAATGCGCACAGTCGATGATGCTATTGACGAAATAGATATGGCGGGTTTTTTGTCGAGTAGGCACCTTGTTTCGCCGCTCTGCACGCACTGCCTGACAGCGATCAAAGAGTGCCATACTAATTATGGCTTCATGTTTCCCATCGAAAAGTTCACCTGGTATGTTTCGGTAATTTTTCCCGATGAAGTTTAGCTTGGCGCCACGGTAGTGAATTTTTCCAGCATAATAGATATTCTGCAGAAAACCCCGGAGATTGTCTTTGGTGAAAAGACGATTTTTTGAACGACGATAACCTTGTTGGTTGAGCCAATCGGCCATTTGTTGGTCGGAGTAAATACCAGCGGCGTATCGAGAAAACAAATCATGGACGACGTTCTTCAAATGGGGAGTGGGCCTGCCAACTCGTTTCTTCTCTTCACCGAGGACTTTTTCATACCCCCAGGGGAACATTCCATTATGATACCCTTGTATGGCTAGTTGATATTTGCCTTTGTGTGTTTCCTGGCTTAGATTATCCGAATAGAACTCAGCCAATAACCCAGTCATATTGAAGTGGAGTTTGCCATCGGCTGTATTGCGATCGTAATTTTGTTCCACAAATATGACCTGGACACCATATTTTTCTAGGGTCTTGAGTATTTCGAAGGTCCATTGCAGGCGACGGGACAGCCGATCCACTTTGTGGACATATAGAATTTTGAACTTGCCCTGTTTGGCACTTTCAAGTGCCCTATTTAGTACAGGACGATTTTTATTGCGATAAGCGGATTGAGCTTTATCCGCAAAGACAACCACGATTACATTGCCATCTTGTTCTGCTCTTCGCCTGATAATACGCTCTTGAGCTTCAAGACTTAATGAGTTGTCTTGCATTTTCGATGAATAGCGGAGATAGGCAGCTGCGGGAAGTTGGGCTGTGTCACTGGATGAAATAGACATAGTGATTACCTTGATAGATTACGATTCGCTGTTTTGTGTGATGAGCCGTTGATTGATCTTTGCCAACCAATCTAATAGGGCAAGAGGAATCTCAAATTGGACAGTATCTTTGCTTATATCACGTTGTGGCTGCGATTTTGTTGAATTCTGTGATATTGTCGCTGGATTTAGACTATAATTCTCACGTTTCTCTTTTTTGTTCATCTTCGCTCCGTAGTCCACTATGTCACAAATGATCCGTCGTGTTTACGATCTTACCCCCAGGAAAAGTAGACAAAGGGTCGACAATGTCTAAACTTCCCAAAAGATTATCCGAGGATGAAGCCAAGGCGCTCCCATGGGAAGAAATGCTTCTCCGTCATACAGAAGTGAAGTCGTATTCTGGATGGGAGTCCTATCTCGGTTTGTCCCGAGATATACTGAGGAAACCAAGTGTTGGAACAAGGCCCCTTAGCTCGCATTCCTATAACGTCATGATGCAAGATTTCATCAATTATTTCTCTTCAAGCATCGAGTTTCGCCAATGGCTGTATTCTGTTGGATGGCCGGGGGAATTGATCGATAGGGATAAGGGCTATTTCGCTGAGCTATATACCAGGATCAACAACAAGATCAAACTTCCATCCAGTGCGCTGCCCCCAGCGCATTATGTGCATCGAAAAGCGGAAGAAGATCAGGTTTATGCGATCTTGACGGGAGAGTTTTCCGAAGCGCGCGGTATCTACATCTCTGGGAGTGGTGGGGTTGGGAAGACCACGCTGGTAGCTGGCACATTGTTGAGATATTTGCCAGAACTGCACGGGAAATTTAGAAATATCGTTTGGGTTGATCTGTTCGACGGGGATGGCTTCGAAACCTGCGTCAACCAAATTGTTGCTGGCTTGGGTCTGGAAACCAAATCGCAAACGACCAGGGGGATGTATGATGAACTGCAAAGCTACTTTAGCAAACATGCCGTGATTCTGGTCTGCAATGCGATCCATGCCATTCCAGAACTGCGAAAACTCGTCCATTTAGTCGGTTACCAAGGGCGACTCTTGATTACGAGCCGCGCCAGATTATCCCTTGTTCAGCAAAAGGATTACCGGTTCGTTCATTTGGAATTGTCGTCGATGGATGATGAACAGGGGATGAGACTATTGGAGAAGATGCTCGACCGGGTGATAGCCAAAGATGAAGAAAGCGCTGTTGGGCAAATTCTTCATCTAACTGGCTGTCTTCCCCTGGCCCTAGTGCTCTTGGCAAGCATTGCTGCCAGCCCCCATATGACACTCGATGGACTGGCAAACAAGCTTGAAAGTCACCCTCTCCAAACGCTTGCCATATCAGGTGCGCCGGTATCCCCTGGAACTAGCGTTCGTATCTCTCTTGATATTACCTATGATTATTTGCTGCAGCATCACCCAGATGCTGCTAAGGGATTTGTTGCCTTGGGTATCTTCACCCGCCCGCAGTCGACGATTGATATCCTAAAGCAAGTTCTTCCTTACGACGATGCGGAAGGAGAGACAGATCGCATCATCAGTTTGTTGGATTTCCACCACTTGCTTACGCTTGATGAGCTTGATGGGGCAGCGGTGTGGCGTACGCATACGCTGTTGCATGGACTTGCCAAAAAATATCTCCAGAAAGACCAGCCGCTGCGCGAAATGCTGCGACATTCTTTTGCAAATGCGACCGAAGCAGCTATCACCCAACTTCAAGACAGGTTTCAGCATAACCAGCCCATAGCGAAGATAATCGACTATCTGAAAGCGGATATTGTAGAAACGTCTTTAGGGCTGTTGGGAGATGGCCACGTGACGGCCGCTCTGAACGTGCTTGAAAGTGCAGCCTCTTTATTAGTGGATGCTGGGCATTACGCGGAGTATCAAACCTGGCTGAATCGCCTGAGCACGCAGGTGACGGTGATGGACTTACCTGCAGGGCCGACGAAGTGTGTTGTGTCGAATTTTGTGAACCTGCACAACGGGGAGATACATGCCATCTTGAATGATTGGGAACAGGCCAGAGAACGCTGGCAAGATGTGAAACACTGTGGCGAAGCTGACCCCGAATATGGCCAATTCGTGTCGGCTCAAATTGTGAAGGCGCGTTCTTACGAATTATTGATGTTGGCGAGACAAGGCAGGAACGAAGCAGCGCGAAAGGTGGTGGAAAAGAATCAACGCGAGATCAGCAGTCTGAACATAGATTTAGCGCAGCAACCAGAGTGGCAAGAAGCGTTGATCGATTGGTTCATCGCAGCGGGAGATTTGCGCTCCGCCCATAATGCAGCTCAAAGAGCCTTGGCGCTGTTTCGAGATAGCCACAACGTTACAAAAACTGTTCAGATCCGAAAAACCATTGCTGAAATTCTGGTGATGGGGAAAAACTATGCCTCAGCCGAAACAGCGATTAGAGAATTGATTGGAGGAGATGTATCGTCATTGTCTCTCCGGGCAGAGTTGTATATCGATTTGGCGTTTGTATTGTTGCAGGTGCAGAAGCCAGCCGACGCGCTGGCACAATTAGATCAGGCTGAAAAAATTCTCGGCAGCTTACCTGAAGGCACATCTACTGAATCATTTGCCAAGTTGTGGTCGTATCGAGCGTGGGGGAGTGAGCAAACAGGTGAAATGCAGCAAACGCTCGACCAGGCGCACAAATCGTTGATCTATTGGCGAGAGCTGCCCGAAAGCGAAGCCAGTCAAGAGACTATGCTGGATACAATATCGAGAGTAAAGAACAATCTATAAACAAGGAGTGGGCTAGGGTGAGATAGGGTCTTTGACATAGTGCAATTGATCCCCATTGCCTGAAACCCCGTTTGGAACAAGTTCGCAGCCCAATATGCCGCTTATTCGATGATGAAATTGTGAATGAGTGAGGGAAGATTGGGCTATAATGATATAAGTTATTTATCGTCACCCGACGACAAACATGGAATAAACAATGTTATTCATCAAGTGACGCAAGACACCAGTTGGGTGGCTAGTTGCATACATAGGCCAAATCATCTAATAATTAAAAATGTGTCCAAATGAAAAATTCAGAAATATTGCGATGTATCATTTTTCTTGTTTTGTCTTCAGTTTTGATTATTGGGTGCAAATCAAATAAATCAAAAACAGTTGTGGTAGAGACAACTGATGTTGCAACGATAGCACTCCCTAAACCATCTCTTACACCAACAATAAAACCTATCGGCACTATTACTCTAACTTCTTCACTAATGCCTTCCGCTACTCCCACCCCGCCGCCGACAGCTACTCCTACCCCGCCGCCGACAGCCACCCCAACTTGGGTCTTCAACAATGCCGGTAAAGTGGTTGCCCCAATTCTCCTTTACCATCATATTGAAGAAAATGGTGGTAATCGCTATTATGTCAGTCCCGAAGAATTTCACGCCCAGATGATAGCTCTTAGGGAATGGGGCTATACTACTATCCCAATCTCGCTTTTGGTGGACGCCTTAGTAAATGGGGCGGAATTACCCGCCAGACCGGTGGTTATTAGTTTCGACGACGGAGATATTAGCGTTTACGAAAATGCCTATCCCATCATGCAGGATGTTGACTTTACGGGCGTATTTTACATTGTCTCCAACCGCCTTGAGTCCCAAGGCTTTGTGAACGTGAACCAACTCAAAGAGATGATTGTTGCGGGTTGGGAAGTTGGTAGTCATAGCCAGAGTCACATTGATCTACCTACCAACCATGATGTTGTCCACGCACAAATCCGACAATCCAAATTGGATCTGGAATATGCTTTGGGTACCGAGATTGCTACCTTTGCGTATCCCTTCGGTACCATAGATGACTATATCGTCGGGAAAGTTCAAGATTACGGTTACGAGGCCGCAGTTGGGCTAGGGAAATCTTGGACAAACAAGTTGGGTAATCTATACTATTTGGAGCGGATCGAAGTCTACGGAAATTATACTCTGGACGACATAGCGGCGCGGCTGCCGTGGGTGGCAGAAGATGAAGAATGATGGTTCGACCAAACGCGGAAATATAAAAAGAGCAGCTATGATTACTTACATTTCATTCACGACATTTTATGGAGCAGGGCTAGCAGATTGCAAGGCCACCCAACCCCGCGTTAACACTGACTCGCCTTCGGCTCTGGGAATCGGCGCGTTTAGGGCAAGCAATGGTTCTGGTTTACATTAGTTTTGGAGCAAAGTCGGCGAGCAGGTTACGCCCCCGTTGGGCAGTTTTGCGATTTATGTTAATCGGAGCAAATAATGGATGATCAATTTTGCGGATTAATAGTTCTATTTGGGGGAATTTTATTTTGGATATTTATTATTAATTCCAATTCGGAAGGTGTTAATAAAGCTCGAGAAAAGTATAAAGATACTGTTCAAGCACAATTAGAAAAAGGGGAAAAAGCGTATTCTGTTACATATAAAAGTGGTCATAAAGGCATAGATCATTACTTGAAAGTGTATCTTAAGAAGTCCGAGCTTCAAGGGATATTGACAATAACAAGTAATTACATTCAATTTGAATGTCCATGGACTCGGACAACACAAAAATTTAAGTTAGATTGGAACCAAATCAAAAGTGTGACCAAAGGCAATGATAACTTGTTCGCACCGAGAAATCTGTTTCTTATCCAAACTAGGAAATACAGAAATATTAGATTATTTGCAAAATGAATCTACTGAAATAATTTCAGAAATTTCATCCCGTTTGCAAACATACAAAGAAGAACTAGATAGACTACGACTCCTTGAAGAAAATCAAATAAAACTCCGAAATATTGATGCCTTATCCCCAACCAGTTTTGAAAACTTAGTTGGCCAGCTCTTCAAATCCATGGGATTTTATAATGTTAGAAGGACTGGTGGAGCTGGTGATCAAGGAATCGATTTAGAATGCAAATCCATTACAAATGAAAAGGTAATCGTACAGTGTAAACGATATAAAGGAAAAGTCAGTGTGGGTGTAATAAGAGATTTTTATGGCACAATGGTACATAGCCGCGCTAAAAAAGGTTATGTTGTTACCTCCGGTGAATTTACCGAACCTGCTCGTCAATGGTCAACTGAAAAACCTATTGAACTAATAAACAGGAAAAGATTATTAGAATTGCTTGACAAATACAAGGTCTAAAGCATAACTGCCCAACCCCGCTTGGTGTGTCCTGAAAGCTATCGTCTGCTAATCGGTGGAAGTCCGATCCTGGTAACGGACAGGTGGCCAGGTAGCAGGCATCCAGTGCAGATGGGTGACTGTTTGTGCTGAAGCGATGTAACCTCCTGAGAAAGGAGAGCAAATCAACAGCCCGTAACAACAAGTGAATCTTGCAGCGTCGAAAGGTTAGCCCCGAAAAGGGAACAAGAGGGAGCCGAGCTTGTCGAGCAAAAGTGAAGGCCAGGGAAGCGGCGAAGAACCTGGAGAAGCAGCCGTGAAGAACCCTCCGGCGTAGGGAGAGCGGGATGTTGAGAAAGTAGGCGATGGAACAGGAGAGATCTCATCTGGTCGGTGGCACCACACCCGCTGAAACGATCGGTATAAGCTCGACGAGTGAAATCCGAGAGGAAGCCGGATGAGAAGTCGGAGGAGGCCATAGTACCGGTGATGGGAGAGACAACAGAACTCACCCGGAGGGAAGGGTCTCTGCTTCAACCAGGCCCAAGCGAGGAAGTAAGTGACGGTGCATGCCGAAAGGCCAATCACACCAGTAGTCGGAAAATCACGAGAACTCCAGCGCGGGCTATACTTGGCGGCCAAGAGGAGCAGGGAGCGAAGGTTTCATGCGCTGTATGACCGCATCTTCCGGCCTGACGTTCTGTGGCGGGCATGGGAAGAAGTACGCCGAAATGGTGGGAGCGCCGGGATAGATGGCGTGACCATCGAAGACGTAGAAAGGGAAGGGGCAGGGCAGTATCTGAGCCAGATCGAGCAAGACCTGCGAAGCAAGACGTACCGACCGCGACCGGTGAAGCGTGTCTACATCCCGAAATCGGATGGGAGACGCAGGCCGTTGGGGATACCGACGGTGAGAGACCGGGTGGTACAGCAAGCGTGCAAGATGGTGATCGAACCGATCTTCGAGGCCAATTACCAGGACAGCTCATATGGTTTCCGTCCGAAGCGAAGCGGACAGCAGGCGGTGAAGGTGGTGAAAGAAACACTGATCAGAGGCTGGTGGGTAGTAGAAGCAGATATACAGAGCTACTTTGACGCCATAGACCATGAACTGCTGATGTCGCTGGTGGAGAGACGGATCAGTGATCGTCGGGTGTTGAAACTGATTCGAGGATGGCTGAAAGCCGGGGTGCTGGAAGATGGGGTGCGAGGAGCAACGGAGATCGGATCGCCCCAGGGAGGGGTGATCAGCCCGTTGTTGGCGAACATCTATCTACACGTGCTGGATATGTACTGGGCGGAAAAGTATAGCAGACTGGGTAAGTTGGTGAGATATGCAGATGATTTCGTGATCATCTGTCGAACCAAACGAGAAGCCCAAGAAGCCCTGCAAGCAGTTGAGCGAGTGATGGGCAAATTGAAGCTGACACTACACCCGACCAAAACCCGCATCGTGGACATGGGACGAGAAGGATTTGATTTTCTTGGTTTCCATTTCCACAAGCTGAAATCAAGAAAGAGCGGCAAACTCTTGCCCTATATGTGGCCGAGCAGTAAGGCCATGAAAGCGATACGGGAGAAAATTCATGACATCACAACCCGGAAGCGATTGAACAACCCCTTGATGGAAGTGATCAAGTACCTCAATCGAGTGATCCGGGGATGGCGGAACTACTTTCGTATAGGAAACAGCACCCGGAAACTGCAACAGTTGGACCAGTATGTACAAGAACGGCTGAGGCGGTGGGTGCGAAAGCTGAAAAGAAGATGGAGCGAGAAAGGCTATCTGATCTTGATAGCGCAAAGCGGGTTGGAGTACTTCTACCAGACAGGAAAATGCGTGGTGCAACCTTGAAAGCCGCAAGAAGAAGGTTGTCGGAGAGCCGTATGAGGGAAAACCTCACGTACGGTTCGAGGTGGCAGGGGATGGAAACCAGGATATGGCATGGGCAATTGAGGCACTCTCAGAGGAAACAGAGAGTAAACAGGCTGCCCGGCCTAAGTCTCAGGCGCGATTCCCTGACCCTACCAGGCGACCCGGCTGGCGCCGGAGGGTAGACGGCGTGAAAAGCCAGATAATCGTACAAGATAGAGATCGTCGAAAAGCGAAGTCGCCGGGTCGCGAGGTTGAATTGAGTACATAGGTTTTGGGCAGCGAAGTTCAGGGTCAAAGCCGCCGGGCGCCTAAAGCCAATGTTAGGCCACTTTTTCATAAATCAAATTCATTGGAGTATAATTTTGGTATGAAAGATCAAGAGAAAGAATTATCGTCCCTGTTGAGAAAACTTCGTCTTCAACTTCCATTACTCAAGGAGAAATACTCGTAACTACCAAGCCATGAAAATCAAATAAAGGGCTAACGAAAAACAAACACA